>DAINCF010000015.1:0-28919 GCA_036732565.1 Vicinamibacterales bacterium | reverse complement strand
GCCACGCTTGAGCGTAGCGAAAGCGATGGCGTCCCCGACGGGATTCGAACCCGTGTTTCAGCCTTGAAAGGGCCGCGTCCTGGGCCTCTGGACGACGGGGACGTAGGTGATGAGCACTTCAGTCTAGCACGGTCATTTGGACGCCCTTCCCTGCCCTCCATGATCGCAAATACTGCTTCTTGACCGAGCCACCCGACGATGGCAGCGTCGTCGGTAGGGGTAGCCGAGTCGGCGCACACGGCATCAGGCGGCAGGAGATCTCGCAATGGAATACACGCTCTCGGATGGACAGCGACTGACGGTGGATCAGTACCTGGCGACGCCGGAGACGCCCCGTCGGTACGAGTTGGTATACGGGGTGGTGCGGGAGCCTGCCGCATCGTCATGGGACCATCAGAAGGTCGTGGCTCGAGTGTTCGCGCCCATTGAGCGGCACGTCACCCGCCACCAACTCGGGCAGGTCGCATTCTCGCCGATCGATGTCATCCTGGATGCTGAACGCGATCTGATCGTTCAGCCCGACATCGTATTCGTCACCCCGGCACACAGCCACATCATCCGCAAACGCCTGTGGGGCGCGCCGGATCTCGCCGTCGAGGTGCTCTCGTCGGGAACGAGGCGCTACGACAGGCGTGTGAAGCGTGAGTGGTATCAGCAGTATGGCGTGCGCGAGCAGTGGGTGGTCGACCCCATCGCGCGGACCGTTGAAGTGACGAGCCTTCCCATTCTCGCGAGCGGCGTCGTATTCGGGGAGGGCCAGGTGATTCGATCGCACGTTCTTCCACGCTTGCGGATGCGAGTCGAACCGCTCTTCCACGGCTGAACTCGCGAGAACCACGTGCGACCGCTACGCACGAGCTGATTAACATACGCGCGCCATCGCAGTCCAATTTAGAGAGGGGCGCCGTGCACGACGCATGGCGTTCTACCTCGGCGTGGGACGCGAATGGCGTTCGGCACTCGACAGCTGATCCTGACTCTGTGGGTGTGTGGCGGAGCATACGGGCACGGCTCAGCGCACGTCGGAGCGGCAACGGCTGACCCGGTGCCCACGAAATCAGCGACCACACCCGTCACAGCGGCCGACGTCAGGTGGCTTGGCCGTGTCACGTTCGGTCTCGACGCGGCTATCGTTGCCCGATTCCGACAACTCGGCCGCAAACGGTTCCTCGACGAACAGCTACGCCCGCCACCAACCGACCCTCCCGAGCTGGGGGCGGCGGGCGGCGCCAACGGCGAGATGCAGGCGGCCAATCGCAACGCGCTCAGCGCCCGCGGCTTCGAGATCGAGGCGCGGCGGATGGCGGGTCTCATGCGCGACAAGTTCAATGTTGCCTTCATCGACGTCGGCGGCTGGGATACTCATGTCAATCAAGGGGGGGCGCAGGGCCAATTGGCGGGGCTGCTGACGAACCTGGGGCAAGGGCTCGCCGCGTTCGCCGAACAGATGGGACCCTCCTGGGCAAGCACCGTCGTCGTGGTGATCTCCGAGTTCGGCCGGACCTTCCGTGAGAATGGTACCCGCGGCACGGATCATGGGCACGGCAGCGTGTACTGGGTGCTGGGTGGGTCGGTGCACGGAGGACGTCTTGCGGGCGAGCAGGTCGACATCGCGCAGCAGACGCTCAATCAGAATCGCGACTGGCCCGTGCTGACGGAATATCGGAGCATGCTCGCCGGCCTCTTCACGCGGATGTACGGGCTCGACGCCACACGCCTCCAACAGGTGTTCCCCAGCACACGCCCCATTGACATCGCTTTACTCTGAGACCTCGGAATTCACCGCATCCTCACCGTTCCCTTACCGTTCCCTGACCACAGTCGTCGGGCAGTCCTCGTAGACTCCCGATGATGTCGATCATGGCTCTACGGATAACCGGGATTCTTGCGCTCCTCCTTGCAGTGGCTTCTCCAGCGATGGCGAATGACGAGGGCCGAGAGCGTTCGGTGCGCGTCAACGACAACCGGCAGGCGGGTGGCACATTCGCCGATGGCGTTCTCAGCTTGAGACTCTGGACCGGTATCGGTATCTGGCACCCCGAAGGCGCAGAGGGGCAAGCCCTGCACGTCGAAGCGTTCGGTGAAGAAGACGGACCGTTGCAGGTTCCCGCGCCGCTGATTCGCGTGCGCGAAGGCACCACCATCGTGGCCAGCGTCCGCAACGATCTCGCAACGCCGCTGCGGGTGCACGGCTTGTGCGCGCGCGACGAGACGGCGTGTGCGCCCATCGAGGTGCCGCCATCCAGCGCGCGCGACGTGCGCTTCACGTCCGGACGGCCCGGCACCTATCATTATTGGGCGACGACGACAGGTATGCCGTTCGCGTTTCGTGGCGCCGGTGACACCCAGCTGTCGGGCGCGTTCATCGTCGACCCCGTCGAGGGCTCTCCGCCCGACCGTGTGCTGGTGATCACGGAATGGACTGGTCTCAACACGGATCAGCTCCGCCAGCTCGCGGCGGCGGACGACCCGGGCGTGATGTTCTTCGCGATGAACCCGAAGTTCACGTTCTTGATCAACGGCCTCGCATGGCCATCGACCGAGCGGCTCACGTATCGTCTCGGCGAGCGCGTCCGGTGGCGTGTGGTGAATCTCAGCACGCAGTGGCATCCGATGCACTTGCACGGGTTCTACTTCGATCTGGACAGCAGCGGCGACGGCCTTCGCGACCAGACCTTCGACGAGGACAACAAGCAACGGATGGTCACGCACTTCATGCGCGGAGGCACGACGATGGCCATGACGTGGACGCCGGAGCGCATCGGCAATTGGCTGTTCCACTGCCACCTCGCCTACCACGTTGCGCCTGAACGCCGGCTCACCCCAGCGCGGGCGTCCGAAGCTGCGCACGGCCACGGCAATCACGCGAACCATGGCGCGAACGCCGGCATGGCTGGCATGGTCCTCGGCGTCAGCGTCATTGGGGCGGACGGCTCGACAGCGGCACCGGTCGACGAGACGCCTGCACCCGCGCGCGCCATCACCTTGGTCATGCAGGCCGAGCCGAAGCGCTACGGCGACAAGCCCGCGTACGGGTTCGCCCTGGCAGGCGCGACGCCAGCGTCGGCGTCGGAGACCATCTCGGTGCCGGGGCCGCCATTGGTGCTCCAGCGAGGGGAACCCGTCGAGATCACCCTCGTCAATCGATTGCCAGAGGCGACCGCCATCCACTGGCACGGCATCGAGCTGGACAGCTACTACGACGGCGTCCACGGCTGGAGCGGCGCCGGCAGCCGCGTCACGCCGCTCATCGAGCCCGGCGCGACGTTCAAGGTCCGGTTCACCCCTCCGCGCGCCGGAACGTTCATGTACCACACGCACATGCACGACCAGCAGCTCGTCTCGGGGATGTACGGCGGGTTGGTCGTGCTCGAGCCCGGCGAGACGTTCGACCCGACGGTGGATCACGTCATCGTGATCAGCAAGAGCGGCCCGGCGCAGGACGCCCCGACGGCGATCAACGGCGCCCGCGATCCGATGCTCGCCTGGAAGGCGGGTGCGCGCCACAGACTGCGCTTCATCAATATCACGGCGGATGACGTGTTCGTCGTGTCGATGGGGACAACGGATGGGCCCGGCACGTGGCGGATGCTCACGAAGGACGGCGCGCCCGTGCCCGTGACGCAGCGCGCGTCACGACGGGCGGCGCAGACCATCGCCGTTGGAGAGACCTACGACATGGAGTACGACGCCCCACCCGGCCGCAGCGGCACCTGGCTGGAGATCCGCTCGCCTGCGGGCAAATGGCACGCGCAGGCCCGCATCAACATCAAGTAGCGAGCTTACTTCGCCAGCACTCGTGTCAGGAGCGACCCAACCTCCGCCCCGCCCGTCGTCTTCGCATAGTCGAGGACCACGGGCGCCATCTTGCCGATCATGTCAGGTGACATGCCAAGCGACTTGAACGGCCCCGCCAGCGAGGCCAAGCCGGCGGCCGCACCGAGCCCGCCCGTCATGCCGCCCAAGGCACCGCCGCTCTTCTTCTGCAACTCCGCTCCGCTGGTCGCAAGGCCGCTCACTTCCGGCATGGCCGTCGTGACCTTTTGGAACTCTTCGGCTTTGAGGTTGTTCTTCGCGTAATTGAGCAGGAGTCCAGTCCCACCCTGCGCCTGTTGCTCGGTCACGCCGACTTGTTTGACGACGGTCTGCACGAGGCCAAGACCCTGTGCAGCGGCCGATGACGGGCCGATGATCGTCGCGATGGCCAGCGCGCTGACGACGAGCGCGCCCAGACGATGCGTGTGCATGCGATCCTCCTGAGAAGCAATCCTTGGCAGGCCTGAAGGCCTGCGCTACGACAACCTGGTTGAGCCCGCTCTACGACAAACGGGTTGAGCCTGCATTACGACAGACGGGATCGGAAGCGGTGCTTGTCGACCCCGAGGCGAATGATCTTCCATTCGAGGGTGGAAGCCGGCATGCCCAGGGCCTTGGCGGCGCCGTTCGGTCCAGCCACACGGCCACGCGACCGGGCGAGCGCTTCTTCGATGCGGCCCTTCTCGCTCGAGTCGCCGTTCGTCGTGAACACGGCGGGCGGCTCGTAAGTCGGCGCGACCAGGCTGCGCCGCGCGAAGTCGAGGGGCTCCTCGGGCAGCGCACTGGGCTCGACACGGAAGGTCTCGGAGTCCGAGAGGATCATCGCGCGCTCGACGACGTTCTGGAGCTCGCGGATGTTGCCGGGCCAGGAGTAGGTCATCAGCCGATCCATGCTGGCCCGATCGATGCGGCTGATGGCGCGCCCCATGCGGCGCGAGAAGCGCTCGACGAAGTATTCGATGAGCAGCGGCAGATCTTCCTTGCGGTCGCGCAACGGCGGACAGACGATCGGGAAGACGTTGAGTCGATAGTACAGATCGTCACGGAACCGGCCAGCGGCGACGGCTTGCGGCAGATCGCGGTTGGTCGCCGCAATCAAGCGGACGTCGGTGCGGATCGTCTGCGTGCCACCCACGCGCTCGAACTCGCCCTCCTGCAGCGCGCGCAACAGCACTGCCTGGACGTCCGCGGGCAGCTCGCCGATCTCGTCGAGAAGCAGCGTGCCACCAGACGCCATCTCGAACCGTCCCGCGCGACGCTGCAAGGCGCCGGTGAACGCCCCCTTTTCATGGCCGAACAGCTCGGACGCAATCAGGCTCTCGGGGAGCGCGGCGCAGTTGACCTTCACCATCGTGCGCCCGGCGCGTCTGGAACGCTTGTGAATCGCGCGCGCGACCAGTTCCTTCCCCGTCCCCGTCTCGCCGAACAGCAGCACCGTCGAGTCGTTCGGCGCGACCCGTTCGATCGCGCGCAGCACCTGCTTCAACACGGGCGAGGTGCCGATGATCTCGTCGAACATCGCCTCGTGATCGAGCTCTTCGCGGAGCAGGCTGTTCTCCACTTGCAGCCGGTCCCTCAGCTCGCGGATCTCCTCGTACGCGAGCGAGTTCGCGACCGCGGTCACCAGCACCTCGCAGACATCGCCGAGGACGCTGAGATCGTCGTCGGTCAGGTGCACGACGTTCCGCCAGGCGAAGGAGGCGATGCCGAGCGGACGTTCCCGGTGGAGCAACGGAAACTGCGCCACCGCGCGGATGCCGACCTCGGCCATACGCCGCTTGACGGGATCGCTGTTCAGCAGGTTGGGCAGGTCCTCGATGATCTCGGGCTGCCGCGTGTGGAAGATGCGCTGGAAGCGCGCGTCCTCGTCCGACTTGTGCTCGAGGTCGCGATCGAATTGCGCGACATCGATCCCGAGCGCGCGAGACGCAATGGAATCGAAGGATTCGCCGGGACGCCGCTCGACTCCTTTGACGTGCAGCGCCTGCCGCTGCCACTTGTCGCCTTCGATGGTGAGGACGGCGAGCGAGTCGATCGGCAGCAGCGTCTCGAGCGCCGCAACGGTCGCGCCCAGCACATCCGCCAGGTCCAGGTGGGCGTTGATCGCTTTCGAGATTTCGAGCAGCGCTCGATACCGACGGTCCGGCGCGCTTACGCGCGCTTCAGCCGTCAGCAGATCGTCGAGCATCGTCTTTATAGGATACGCAAAGACGTCCATCAGGTTCGCGCGCTCAGGAGCCGGAATCCTCGTTTGCTCGTTCCGGGCCGGATGCGGCCCGCTCTTCGCGGAACCAGCGCTCCAAGTACGCAGGGCACCTGGAGACCGATACCGACACGCCTTCGGCGCACAGATGCGCGAGACAGTGGACGATCGATCGGTCGACGCGCGTGACGTTGCTCAGATCGAGCTCAACCGTTGCTGATTCGCCCCGTGCCCGCTCGAGCGCGGCCGCCATCGCTTCGTGCGCAGCTTCGCTGAGCTCGCCCGACATGACGATGCGAATCGGACCCGCGGCCCCTTGCTGGTACCAATCGAGACGAAACATGCCGTGGTGGCGAGCGGGCGTCCAGGTCGACCCGGAGATGAACCGGCCCCCTCGTCGCCTGGCAGCCTACTCGCCAGACGGCCTCTCGTGCAAGTTGGGGGCCTGACTCCTCCGCCACCTTCGCCGCTCATTGAATATTCGGTACGTAGCGCAGACCTTCACGTCTGCTACGGCCTCAGGCAGGCCTGAAGGCCTGCGCTACGTACGGTGGTGAGTAGCCTCGCAACGCACTCTTGGTCTGCCGCTCTGCGCCTGACTCATCACGCTCGGCGGATTCACCGCGAATTTGCGGCGACCACCGCGTGTCTCACGAGCACGGGCCACTTTACGGCCGGTGTGACGGGACGAGGCCAGCTCGCGGGCTGGCGTCTCGCTTGCACAACGCCGGTGAACAGTCAGCAATGAGCGTCAGCGTCGCCCAATCCACGAGCGGGACGTTCGTCCCGTTCGATCGCAACAGCACGTGGTCCCGTGTCTTACCGCAAACCTGGGTGATCGCGTTGGTCGCGACGGTCGTGCTCGCGCTGGGCTTTCGCACGATCGCGCTCGACACCTACGGGCTGAGCGAAGACGAGATCAACAAGGTCTGGGCGATCGAGGCCTACCGTCAGGGACATTTCGCCGCCAACGCGGAGCACCCGATGCTGATGAAGCTGGCGATGTGGGCCAGCGTCGAGACCGTGGCCGCGTGGAACCGCGTCGCCCCGGCCGGCGAGACGGTGTCGTTGGAGACCGCGATTCGACTGCCCAACGCCATCGCGGGTGCGGCAACCGCGGGCGCGTTGGCGGCCGTCGGCCTCGTGTTCTTTGGGCCCATCGTCGGTACGGCCGCGGGTCTACTCTGGGCACTGGATCCCAACGCGACGAGCATCAGCCGCCTCGGCAAAGAGGACTCCTTTCTCCTGCTGTTCTTCCTGCTCGCGGTCGCCAGCTACGAACACGCGAAACGGGTGGGCGCCACGGACCCAACCCGCGCCACGCCCTGGTACACGAGCAGCGGCGTAATGTTCGGCTTGATGCTCGCGTCGAAGTACATGCCGCACTTCTACGGCCTGCACGCGCTGTTTCAGTTCTTGGCCGATCGGTACCCTGGCGCGAACAAACCACACAAGCTCAAGTACTACGGCGCAACGGCGGCGGCGTTCCTGGTGATGAACTTCGCGCTGCTCACGCCCGATACCTGGCACTCGATCGCGCAGTACGTGCAGGGCGGGCGGTTACTCCATCACGGCTATCCGTACGCGAGCGCGGTGTGGGTCAACGACGCGTCCCTCTCTCCACTCGGCGTTCCATCGATCTTCTACCTCGATCTGCTGCTGACGAAGACGCCGCTGATTGTGCTCGCGGCCGCATTGCTCGGCATCGTCGAGCTCGTTCGTCGGAGGCACGAGCGGGGCGGACTGTGGCTCGTAATGTTTCTGGTGCTGCTAATCGTCCCGTACTCGCTGATGTCCGGAAAGTTTCTGCGATACGCGCTGCCGATGGTCGCCCTCGTGGATCTGTTGGCGGCGGTCGGCCTCGGGGGGCTGATCGAAGGGTTTCAGCGCATACGCTGGATGCCGGCCAGGCGCTCGATCATCGCAGGCGCGACCATGACGCTGGTCTGCGGGTCGCTGGTGCCGATTCAGATGTCGGCGGCGCCGTTCTACTCACTGCAGCAGAACAGCCTCGGACGGCTGGTTGCGGCACCCGCAGCGCGATTTCCTGAAGAGACGTACGACTACGGCGTCCGTGAGGCCGTCACAGCCATCGCCAACGCGGCGAAACCGGGTGCCGTCATCGTCAGCGACGCGAGCGCGGTCGTGGCGCACTACTTGGGCATCAGCACCAGGAGCGACCTGCGATCCGTATCGCTCTCAGCTGAGGGGCTCCCAGCCGACGCCGCGGAGATCTGGGTCCTGGTGCAAGACGCGCATCTCTACTTCGAGAACCAGGCCCTCGTCCAGTTGCTTCGCGAGCGGCTGAGGCCGTGGCGCGAGATTCGGATGCGCGGTGCGCTTGCCGTTCAAGTCTTTCATCTCCATGAACGCTGACGTGGCGGCTGCCGAACGCCCTGCGTACGACCATTGGAAACGGGCGCTCGTGGCCCGAGGTCCGGTGTTGATACTGGTTTCGTTGGCAGGCGTGGCGTTGTTCGTGCGATCGCTCTACAGCCTTGGGATGGAGCAAATCGTGGCCGGGCTGGTCCGCGTCGGCTGGGGGTTCGCGCTCATCGTGCTCGTTGCCGGGGCGCGCGAAGCGATGAGAGCGCTGGCCTGGACGCAGACCATCGAGGGTCCGGCGCGACTCGGCTTCGCCGCGGCGTTTCGCGCGCGGCTCGTCGGCGAAGCGTTCAGCGCGCTGTTGCCGATGGGCATCCTGGTGGGAGAGCCGGCGAAAGCGGTGCAGGTCCGGCACATCATGCCCTTCGCGACGGCATTCGCCGGCTTGGTGCTCGAGTTCTTCTTCTACACCCTGTCGCTCCTCGTGCTGCTCTCGGCCGGCGCAATCACGCTGCTGCTGACGGATGCGTTCCAGGCATACCGGCAGTGGCTGTATCTCGCAACGCCAATGATCGGCCTGGTCACTGTCGGCGGCATCGTTCGACTACGCTCGCGACAAGCCGTTCGACTGCGCACACGACTGCCGCAAACGCAAGCTCGGGAGGGGGGCATGCTGCAGCGCACGCGCTTATCCCTGGCGGCCGTCGCGCAACGCCCGGCGCGACAACTGGTCGGCGTCTTCGCCCTCGAGCTCGGCTTCCAGGTGCTCGCCGTTGCCGAGGTCTACATCACGTTGACACTGATCAGCCCCGTCCCACCGACGGTGTCCGCAGCCATCGTGCTCGAGACCGTGGGCCGAGTCGTGACGATGGCGTTCAAGTATCTGCCGATGCGCATCGGCGTCGACGAGGCCGGTGCCGCGTGGTTCGCAAATGTGCTCCATCTCGGCAGCCAGACCGGCATCACGCTCGCCGTCGTGCGCAAGCTGCGGTTGCTCTTCTGGAGTGCTGTCGGGTTGGCGCTCCTGGCTCGCGAAAGGTCGACGAGATGGCTGCCGGGGTGACGCCTCTTCTCCTCGCCGCTCTGATGATCGCCTCGTCGGCCGCCGCGCAACCCGTGGGCGGCGTATCCGGGATCGTCGATGTGGCGGGACCGGACGGTCGAGCGTTCGTCCTCCCAGGTGTGACCTTGACGCTGACTTGTCCTGCCCCAGTACCAGGCGCGAACCCCATCGTGCGCGTCGCGGTCTCGGACGGCGAGGGCGCGTATCGCATCCAGGATGTGCCTTCGGGCTCGTGCTCGATCGTCGCCGAGCTGGAAGGGTTTCAGTCCACGACCACGGCGGTCGGCATCGAGCCGAACCACATCGCGAACGTCTCCTTACGGCTTGGCTTCGACACCTTGCGCGAGGACGTCGCGGTGACCGCCACCGCCGCAGCCACACTCGAGCAGTCGGGATCGACGACGACGCGCATCGAACAAGAGACGCTGCAGAAGGCGCCAATCGCCAACGAGCGGTTTCAGGATGCCCTTCCGCTGATCCCCGGCGTGGTCCGCGGGCCCGATGGTCTGCTGAACATCAACGGCTCGCGCAGCAATCAGGCCGGCTTGACGTTGAACAACGTGAGCGGCACCGACCCGGTCACCGGTGAATTCGCGCTCGAGATCCCGATCGACGCCATTCAGACCGTCAACGTGCAGCAGACGGCGTATGCGCCGGAGTTCGGACAATCGAGCGGCGCCCTGGCCACCATCGAGACCCAGGAAGGCGGTGAGCGCTGGCGCGTGCAGCTGAACAACTTCATGCCGCGCGTGCGCCAGCGTGGCGGACGCATCCGCGGTCTCGAGTCGTTCACGCCTCGACTGACGGTCGGCGGACCCGTGGTCAAGGGGCGTCTGAGCGCGCTCGGCGCCGTGCAGTACGCCTTGACGCGGACGCGCGTCGAGAGCCTGCCCTCGTTCGAAAGCGACACCGAGCAGGAAGGCATCGACGGTTTCACGCGATTCGATTGGAACGCGAACGAGCGGCAGCAGGTCAGCTGGAGTGGCGTGATCTCCCCGCGGACGCAGCGCTATGCCGGCTTGAATACGTTCAACCCCCAGCGCGTGACCCCGTCCATCGACACCGATGGCACGCTGTTCACGCTCGGCGATCAGATACTCGCGCGCGCCAACGGTGTTCTGGACATGCGCGTCAGCTACAAGCAGTTCGACGTCGCCGTCTACCCGAGCCGCCCCGGCGACGAGATGGTCCTCACCCCCGATGGCAACGATGGGTCGTTCTTCAACTCACAGGATCGGACGAGCCGCCGCGTCGAGTGGCTGAACACCTACTCGCTGACGCCGGCGAGCGCATCGACGCACCTCTTCAAGTTCGGCGCCGTCGCGACCTTCGAGTCGGTGGACGGCGTCAGCATCGGTCGCCCCGTCGAGATCGTGGACGCCGCCGGCGTGCCGTTGCGAGCCATCGACTTCGTCGGGCCGGGCACCTTCGATCGCGATCGCACGGCCATCGGCGCCTACGCGCAAGACACGTGGACGCTCAGCCCGCGCATGACACTGCTCTACGGTCTGCGTGCGGATCGCGATTCGGCAACGGGTGATACCCGCGTCGCGCCGCGAGCGTCGTTCACGGCACGTGTGTCGGCCGATGGGCGGACGACCGTACGTGGCGGGGTTGGCCTGTTCCAGTCACCGCCGCCGCTCAACGTCCTCGGCTTCGATCAACTGCAGGATCGCGTGATTCGCGATCTCACTGAGAACACGGACCTCACCCAGCGGCTCGAGAACCGGGTTGCCTCCGACCTTCGCATGGGACGGAGCGTGAACTGGGACGTGCAGATGGATCGCGAGCTGACACCGGGCCTGATGTTGCGGGTTGGATATCGACAACGCGAAGGCCGGTACGACCCGATTCTGCACGCCGACGAGGCGAACACCGACGGCATCGAGCTGCGCACCGACGGCCGCTCCAGCTACCGCGAGGGCCAGGTCACCGCGCGCTACACGTTTCGCGGGCGGGACCAGATCGTGGCCGCGTACACACGCGCCTCCGCCGAGGGCGATCTCAACAGCTTCAACAGCTACTTCGGCAACGTCTACAACCCGATCGTGGCGGCGAACGAACGCGGGCCGCTGCCCTGGGATGCGCCCAATCGCGTGCTCATCTGGGGCAGCGTCGGTCTGCCGCACGGCTTCGATGCCTTCCCAGTCCTCGACGTTCGCGATGGGTTCCCGCTGTCGACCACGAACGCGCTCCGCGACTTCGTCGGACCACGCAATCAGGCGGGGCGGTTCCCGATGTTCGTCGCGCTGGACGTACAAATCACCAAGCGGATCCGGATCTTCGGGCACAACCAGACGGTCGGGCTGAAGATCTTCAACATCACCGATCACTTCAACCCACGCGACTCCTTCAGCAACCTGGATGGGCTCCGCTACGGGACGTTCGCCAATGGCGTCGGCCGGACCTTCCGCGCCAAGTGGGTCGTGGACTTCTAAGAGTACGTACGTAGCGCAGGCCTTTAGGCCTGCCAAACGCCGCTGCTGTGCGGCTGGCACCGTCAGGCAGGCCTGAGGCCTGCGCTACGTACTCAATGTCGCAACGTGATCTGAGGCAGTCGGCCGGAATGATGCGCTAGTCGTCGTGCGGCTTGCGCGCGCGGCTTTGGCGCGCGTAGTACGGGCTGTACTGTAAGCCGTGCGGCGTCGTCTGCGTCACCGCCGCCTTCTCGCGCGCGAAGTGCTCCCTGGCAGCCTGGATCTCGGTCAGCTCCTGCTCGGTGCAGTCGCGCAGCACCACCGGGTCGCGAGGGACGAAGAACACCTGGCCGATCGGGCCGTTGCGAGTGCCGGGAATGCCCTCGCCTGGTTGCAGCACGTAGCGGAACTCGGTGTCGTGCGCGTACCAGTCGGTCTCGACGCGAACCACCAGCAGCGGGGCGACCGGGCGCTCGATGTTGTTCAACACCGAGGTGTAGACCGTATCCCACCCCTCAGGCGTCTTGAAGTTGAAGGCGCCGCGTAACGTGATCCCTCCAGTGGGCGTGCCCAGATCCTCGGGCACGATGAACAGGCGCGCCATGCTCCGGGCGATCTCCGCCGAGAACGGCGGCAGCGGCACATGGAACTCGACGTCTTCGCGCATCTTCCCCACGCCGCCGATCGGCAGCGCGATCGCAATCGAGAACACCGGCTGCCACTGCGTGCCCCGCTTCCCCATGAAGAACGAGAAGCGAAAGCGCCCATCGCCCAGGCACTCGACGTGGAAGGCCTCGTTTTCCTCGAGTGGCGGGTAGACGAGAAAGCCGAGGCCGTTGCCGGCTTCCAGGACGGGACAATGTCGCGCGTGCTGCGGCAGCAGCGGGCGCTGACTCTCCTGCCGTGGCCTCAGCCCCACGCCGGGGCGCGTGGAGTGAGGGAACACTCGAACGTCCATGTCCCAGTATCTCTCGGGCGCGCACGCTGCAGCTCGACGATACCGCGCAGCAGCCTATTTCCGTCGTTGCACGTTCTCGGCTTTGGCTCTGCGATCGAACTGCGTCTCGAACTCCGCGCCCATGCGCGAGGGCTGCCATTGCAGACCCAGTCCCATGATCCGCTCCAGCAACGGACCGTACTCGAGCCCGCCGCGCCTGGCGGACTCGGCGAAGTCCTCACCTTGCGCCAGTTGCGGGTTGGGGTTGGCCTCGATGACGAACAGCCGGCCGTCCGCCCCCAGCCGAAAGTCGATACGCGCGTAGCCGCTGAGATCCAACGCACGGTACACGCGCTTGGCCACGTGCTGCACACGCAGCGTCACCTCGGCGGTCAGCTCCGCCTGCGAGGTTTCGATGCCGTGCTTCTTCTGATACGCGGAGTTCCACTTCACCCGTTCGGTGGCGATGTGCCAGGTGTGCTCCGGCATCTTCGCGAACGACATCTCCCAGACCGGCAGCACTTGCAGCCGCGCGTTGCCGAGCACACCGACGTAGAGCTCCCGGCCGTCGACGAAGCGCTCGACGATGGCGGCGGTGCCGACGGAGTCGTGGATGAATTGCACGCGCTTGGCGAGCTGCTCTTCGTTGGCGACGACCGATGCCTGCGAGATGCCGGTCGAGGATTCGAACAGCAGCGACTTGACGATCAGCGGGAAGCCGAGCTTGCGCGGCAGGATCACCTTGCGGTTGCGCGGCACCACCGTGAAATCGGGCACCGGGATGCGGTGATACGCCATCAGCTTCTTGGCGAGGGCCTTGTCCCGCGACAGCGTGAGCCCGCGCGGATTGCAACCCGTGTACGGCGCGCGCAGCAACTCGAGATAGCTGACCACGTTCTGATCGAAGACGCCGATGTCGGCAAACGCTTCCATCAGGTTGAAGACAATCGTCGGCTTGAACTCCTCCATCGATTGCCGGATCGGCGTCAGGTCATCGTCGACGCCGATGACGTGCAGGTCGTGACCCCGTTCGCGCAGGGTGGACACGACATCCCATTCCATCTTCCACTCGAGGCTGGTGGCGTCGGCATCAGCGGCCGGGGGCGTCGCCGGCGGCACGAGGTGCTTGTGCACGAGCGTCAGCACGCGCAACGGCTTCATAGCGCCACCCGATGCCGTCCGCTGTGCAGATAGTTCATCGTCTGCACGGTGAGCAGCACGGTGAACTCGCGGCGCGCTTCCTCTTCCGGAACAGCGAGTCGCAGCTTCAACTCACGGCAGCGCGCGATCATGTCCTCGATGACGCGGTCGATGGTGTACTGGTAGATGCCCGTCCAGCCAGCAATCAGTCGCCGGATCGGCTGCCGGATGCGTCCGATGAACTGCACCGCGGTGATATTAGCGCTGAACTCCGGTGCGTCGGAGAACAACCGGCGCAGGTCGCGATCGTAGAAGCCGGGGTGGTCGATGCCGTAGTGCCGTCGCTTCAGCCTGTAGTGCTGACGCAGCGTGCGCCGCGAGCGTCGTATCGGATCGATTTCGTCGGTCCGCTCCACCGGTGCGCGCTTGCCGCGCAGCGACTTCATCAGCGTATCGACGTACTCCAGCTTCTTCATCGCCGGCCAACCCGCGTAGCGCTGCTCCCAGTTCGACTGCGGCGTCAACCAGACGGCGAACGTCTCGGCGAAATCCTCGTCGGGATGGCTTTGCGCGTACCACGCATCCAGGTGCATCACGAAGCTCTTGCTGTACGGCTTCGGCGTATAGAACTCGGGATACGGATCGCTCGATCGTCCGAACAGCTCCCGTCGCTGGCGTCGCAGGCGGAGCTTGTAGGCGTTGTCGACCACGTGCCCGGCTTCGTGACGGAGGATGCGCATGCACCACTCGTGCTCGCCACCTTCGACCTCCAGCATCTGCGTGCGCTCGAGCTTCTCGAGACGCGGGTGCGCGAGATAGAACGGCACCGCCATCGCGGCGATGCCATCCGGCGTGAACCATTCGTCCGAGAGATAGAAGTGCAGGGGAAATCGCAGCTCACGCGACTCGAGCTCACCGCGTAGTTGGGCGATACGAGACTCCAGGACCGTCCCCTCGAGCTGAATGGGGAGATCGGCGAACGACAGATTCAGGAGCTCTTCGTCGGGCAGATCGGTCCAATTGGGCGGGACGCCCGAGGCGCGTGGCATGCTGGCCGGATCATAGAGTACGGAGGCCACACGCCCTAACCGACGCCATTTCCACGTTACTCGCCGTTACTCGCGTCGCACGGACTCCGGAGGAGCCTGAAACCCGAGGTTTATACTGGGCGAATGAGCTCCGCATCGCACGCGCTACCACGCCGGCCTCTCGGAACGACGGGCATGGCCATCACCCGAGTCGGCTTCGGCGCCTGGGCCGCCGGTGGAGGAGATTGGGCCTTCGCGTGGGGCGATCAGGACGACGATGAATCGGTCGCCGCGATTCGGTATGCCGTCGAGCGTGGGGTGAATTGGATCGACACCGCGGCCGTCTACGGTCTCGGCCACTCGGAAGAGGTCGTCGGGCGCGCGCTCGCCGACTTCGCGCCTGGCGATCGCCCGTATGTGTTCACCAAGGGTGGGATGCTCTGGAACGATCAGGACCGTCGTGCGGAGCCGAAGCGCGTCGCTGCGCCCGCGAGCGTGCGGCGCGAGGTCGAGGCGTCTCTCCGGCGACTCCGTGTCGAGCGCATCGATCTCTACCAGTTGCATTGGCCCCCGGACGACGGCACGACGCTCGAGGAGTACTGGCGCACGTTTCTCGAGCTCAAGGAGTCGGGGAAAGTCCGCGCGGTGGGCCTGTCGAATCACGACGCCTCCCAGCTCGCGCGCGCCGACGCGATCGGCCACGTCGACACGCTGCAGCCGCCGTTCTCGATGATTCGCCGCGACGTCGCCGGTCGGGAGCTGCCGTGGTGTGCCCAGCACGACACCGGCGTCATCGTTTACAGTCCGATGCAAGCGGGGCTGCTGACCGGCACCTTCAACCGCGAGCGCGCGGCGGCCCTGGACAAGGGCGATTGGCGGTCGCGCTCGCCGCACTTCACTGGCGCGGCGCTGGAACGCAACCTCGCGCTCGCCGACGCGCTGACCCCTATCGCCCGGCGCTATCAGACCACACCAGGCGCCATCGCGGTGGCCTGGACCCTCGCCTGGCCCGCGGTGACCGGGGCCATCGTCGGCGCGCGCCGACCGAATCAGATCGACGGGTGGCTGCCAGCGGCGTCGCTCGAGCTCACCGAGCACGACCTCGATGAGATCGCCGGCGCCATCATCTCGACCGGCGCCGGGAGCGGCCCGGAACGGCCCACTGCCGTGGCTCCGCAAGACGCCTGAGGATTGCGGACCGACGATGTCGATTTTCGACGCCTGACCAGATTACCGTTCTGCACACGAGGTGCGACGGGTCTTACTCATTCCGTTCCTTCCGAAGGCCCTACCAAGCCGCGAAGCGGCGAGGCCCACGGGGAGCGAAGCGAGCCGCCCTCCGAGACGGCGGAGCCGTCGAGGCCTCTGTTAGCATTTGTCATGCGCGAGCCGTACGTCCGCGGGCTGGGACTTGTGCTTTCCTCGGGCTATGCGCTGCTGATCGTCTGGCTCCTGGCGTCGCAGCCGCGAACGATGGCGGAGGTCACCGGAGGGCTGGCGGCGTCGGTCGGTGTCTACGCCGTCGACGAACAGGCCTTTGCCGACGGCCTGCAGTTCTTCCGGGCCGATCGGTTTCCCGAAGCGCGGGCCGCGTTCGCCCGGGCCGATCGAGCCGAACGCGATGCGCGCACGCAGTTCTACATCGCCTACAGCTACTATCGACAGGGGTGGAGCCGCTTCTACCACGACGATGCGCTGTACACGCGGGGCCTCGAGGTGGTCACGCGCGCCATCGAGCTCGCGCCCGACGGCCGCATCGTCGTCGATGACGAGAACTTGAAGATGCGGAGCGCCGACGAATTGAAGGCTGAGCTCGAGGCTGGGCTGCGCCGCGAGCTCGCTGACATCAACCCCCTCCGCGTCACGGAACCGCGCAAATGACGGCCGTTCGCGAAGCCATCGTGCTGCCGGTCCTGTTCCTGACCGTGACGCTCGTCGGCGGCCTCCGGCCAGGTCATGGACAACTCCTCAATCCGCCCTCTCTCTTCTCGCTGATCCTCGCGATGCTGCTGGTGGCGGCGCTCGTGCAGAGCGGCGCGCTGGCGCCGGACCGGCTCATGAGCGAGAGACGCTCGTGGCTGCCCAATCTCAATGGTCTGTTCGTGCTGCTCACCACGTTCGTCGCGTCGGCGCAGACGTTCACGCTGGTGACGCCGGACGCCGGACTGCCCGCCCTCATCGTCGCGACATTCTTTTTCATCGCGCTGCTGCACACGCTGACGGTGGCGCCGGATCGCGTGCGGATGCTGCGTGGCCTGATGATCCTCATCGGTGCGACGTTCACGATCAAGTTCATCGTTCTGGCGGCGCTGTCACAGCCCGCGGGTGGACGCGTGGCGCGCGCGCTGCAGCTGCTCTTCGACGGGGTGACGCTGGGCGCCCTTTCCCAAACCCCCAGCCACCCTGCCGCAGGCTACCTGGCATTCGCCGTGCTCGTCGTCTACTTCGCGGGTCTGCTGCTCTTGCCGTCGGCGGGATGGACCATCACGCGCGTGCCGGAGATTACCGCCACCACGTTGGCCACAAAGCACACGAAGAGCGATTAGACAGGAAGACCAGAAATTGTACGTAGCGCAGGCCTTCAGGCCTGCCTGACGCGGCATTCGCGCACCAACGGCGTTTTGGCAGGCCTAAAGGCCTGCGCTACGTACGCGCATTTCCTTCGTGCCTTCGTGGCTATCGTCTTTTGGTTCGGGAAGGGGCACAAACTCCGTCTCGCCCGGCACTGGCGCGAACCGTCCCGCCTGCCAATCCGCCTTGGCCTGCTCGATCCGTTCCTTCGAGCTCGAGACGAAGTTCCACCAGATATGTCGCGGCCCATCCATCGGCTCGCCGCCCAGTAAGACGACGCGGGAGGACGTGCGCGCCGTGACCGTGATTGACGCGCCTGGCTTGAGGACCACGAGCGGGCCCGCATCGAACGTCTGGCCGGCAACGTCCACCTGGCCGTCAGCCACGAAGATCGCGCGTTCGTCGTAGCGCGGCGTGACCGGAAGCCGCGCGCCCGGCTGCAGCCGCGCGTCGACCAGGACCGTCTCCCACGCACTCGAAGGCGGCGCCGCCACTCCGTCGTAGCTGCCGGTGACGACGCGGATGGTGCGACCCTCGTCCTCGATGAGGGGCAGCGCCTGGCGATCGTGATGGGTAAAGCGCGGCGCCGATTCCTCTTCGGCGCGCGGCAGCGCCACCCACATCTGCAGGCCGAAGACACGTCCACCTCGTGCGCGAAGCTCGGGCGGCGTGCGCTCGGAATGCGTGATGCCCTTGCCAGCGAACATCCAATTCACGGCTTCGGGCGCAATCGTCTGGACGCTGCCGACGCTGTCGCGGTGCAGGACTTCGCCTTCGAACAGATAGGTCACGGTGGCGAGGCCGATGTGCGGATGCGGCCGGACGTCGAGGCCGATGCCTGGATCGAAGATCGCCGGGCCCATCTGATCGAGAAAGATGAACGGCCCCACCATCTTGCGTCGGGCCGACGGGAGGACGCGACGGACGGCGAACCCGCCGATGTCTCGCACCCGCGGCACGAGCACGATGTCGAGTGACGGGTTGGGGAGATCGTCGCCAACGACCGGCTCGGGCGCAGGCTGAAAGCTCACGAGGTCATTCTAGCTCGCGTCACGCGAACGACATGTGGCGCGGCATAATGCAGAGATGCAACTTGGACTCATCGGACTGGGGCGAATGGGCGGCAACATCGCGCGGCGGCTGATGCGCGCGCAACATCGGGTGGTCGTCCAGGATCGAGACGATCGCGCCGTTGCGGCGCTGGCGAAAGAGGGCGCCTCGGCCGCCACCAGCGTGAAAGCGCTCGTCGATGCGCTCGAGACGCCGCGAGCGATTTGGATCATGGTGCCGGCGGCCGTGGTGGATCGGGTCATCGACGATCTCGTGCCCCACCTCGAAGCGGGTGACATCATCATCGACGGCGGGAACACGAAGTATCACGACGATCTGCGGCGCGCGCGCGAGCTGGGCACGCGCGGTCTGCACTACGTCGACGTCGGCACCAGCGGCGGCGTCTGGGGGCTGGAGCGTGGCTATTGCCTGATGATCGGGGGCGACGATACGGTCGTCCAGCACCTGGATCCGATCTTTCGCGCCCTGGCACCCGGTAAGGCCGCGGCGCCGCCAACGGACGGTCCGCCGCTGGCCGCGCCAACCGCGGAGGAAGGCTATCTGCACTGCGGTCCTTCTGGGGCCGGGCACTTCGTGAAGATGGTGCACAACGCGATCGAGTACGGATTGATGGCGGCCTATGCCGAAGGGTTCAACCTGATGCATCGGGCCAACGCGGGCAAGACCCAACGCGCCACCGATTCTGAAACGACCCCGCTCGAAGATCCGTCGCACTTTCAGTACGATCTCGACCTGGCGGCCATCTCAGAGCTGTGGCGGCGCGGCAGCGTCGTCGGTTCCTGGCTGTTGGACCTCACCGCGCACGCGCTTCGCGAGCACCCGACGCTCGAGGGCTTCGCCGGGCGCGTCTCTGATTCAGGTGAAGGCCGCTGGACCGGGCAAGCCGCGATCGAGGTGGGCGTGCCGATGCCGGTGCTGGCGGCCGCGCTGTTTCAGCGCTTCACGTCGCGCGGCGAAGGCGACTTCGCGAACAAAGTCCTTTCGGCCATGCGTCTCGGATTCGGGGGGCATACGGAGAAGCAGACTTGAGGCTCGAGGCCTGCGGCTCGAGGCCTGAGGGGCTCGAGGCTTCAGGCTTGGGACCTCCCTGAGGCTCGCGACTAGGAACCCGCCCCTACGGTCGTTGGACGCTCGGTTGCCACGGGGCTCCAGCGATCGTCGCCTTCGACCAGACGATTCGCCTCTTCAGGTCCTTCCGAACCGGCGGGATAGTGCAGCAGGTCGCACGAGTTCTCTTCCCATGCGCGGAGAATGGGATCGACGATCCGCCAGCCGGCCTCGATGACGTCAGCGCGCTTGAAGAGGCTACGGTCGCCGATCATCGCGTCGAAGAGCAGCGTCTCGTACCCCGTGCGCCGTTCAACGCCGAAGAAATCCTGATAGCAGAAGCGCATCTCGACCGGGCTGGTCGTCACCTCCGGCCCGGGCACCTTGGCGGCGAGCTCGAGCTCGATGCTCTCGGTCGGCTGAATCGACAACACCAGACGATTCGCGCCAGGTGCGTCGACGGAGGAGCTGCGAAAGAGCGCCAGCGGTGCCTGCCGAAACTGGATGACGACCTCGGTCCGCTTGGCGGCGAGGCGCTTCCCCGTTCGCAGATAAAACGGTACGCCGGCCCATCGCCAGTTGTCGACATAGAGACGGAACGCCGCGTAGGTTTCCGTGGTCGACCCGGCGTGCACCTTCGGCTCGTCCAGATATCCGGGCGCCGGCTTGCCGCCGATCTCGCCGGCGATGTATTGCGCACGCAACGTGCTGACCCCGCAGTCCTCTTCGCGTAGCGGATCGACGGCCTCGAGCACTTTGGCCTGTTCGTTGTGCAACGCCGTCGCAGAAAACGAGCTCGGTGGCTCCATTGCAGTCAGCGTGAGCAGCTGAAACAGATGGTTCGGCACCATGTCTCGCAAGGCGCCGGTGTGATCGTAGTACGAGCCGCGCGACTCGACCCCGACCGTCTCGGCCACCGTGATCTCCACGTGATCGATGTAGCGGCGGTTCCAGATTGGCTCGAAGACGCCGTTGCCGAACCGGAACACCAAGATGTTCTGCACCGTCTCTTTGCCGAGGTAGTGGTCGATGCGGTAGATCTGGCGCTCGTCCATCAGCCGCGTCAAGTGCGCGTTGAGCGCACGCGCCGTCTCCACGTCGCGCCCAAACGGCTTCTCGATGATCACGCGGCGCCATCCGCGCGACTCGTCGAGCAGGCCCAGGGCGCCGAGCCGGTCGCAGATCTCGATGAACTGCTCGGGGGCCGTGGCGAGGTAGAAGAGGCAGTTGAGCGTCCCTCCGCGACCCGCGGCCATCTCGTGCAGGCGGGTGGCCAGCCGCTCCCAGCCCTTCTCGTCGCCGAATTCCGATCGGACGTAGCTGAAGCGCGAGAGCAGCCAGTCGAGCGCGCGCTCGTCGACCTCGCCAACGGATTCTCGGACGCCGCCGCGCAATTGGTCCCGCAACTCTTCCTCGCTGATGTCGGTGCGCGCGAAGCCAACGATCGCCAGGTCTTCCGGCAGGCGGCGGTCGTGTGCCAGGTTGTACAACGCCGGGATCAGCAGCCGGCGCGTCAGATCGCCTGCCGCGCCGAAGATGACCAGGACACACGAATCCGCCCTGGTCGGCTCTCTTTCAAGACTCTTCAACGTACGACTCCTTACGATTGCAGATACCGTGCGGCCGCGCGATCCAGGATCCAGATTGTGCGGCCGGCAAGCGGCTGCACGAGCCCAGCCGGAGGCGGCGCGTCCGACGAGGGCGCCAGCGCGGCCGCAACCGCTGCGGCCTTGCTCTCGCCGCTCACCATGAATGTTACCTGCGCCGCGGCGTTCAGGACCGGCAAGGTCAGCGTGATGCGCCAGGTGCGATGCGCATCGGACCAGGCGGCGACCACGAGGCGGTCGCGCTCGTCGAGCGCGGGACTGGACGGGAAGAGCGACGCGGTATGGCCATCGGCGCCCATACCCAGGAGGATGAGATCGAAGCGTGGGAGCGTGCGATCGACGAGCCCGGACACCGTACGGATGGTCTGCTCGTAGCGTGCGGCCGCCTGCTGCGGGTCCGGATCTTCAGCGGGCATGCGATAGACGCGCGCCGGATCGATGGGCACCTTCGACAGCAGCGTCTCCACCGCCATCCGGTAGTTGCTGTCCGGGTGATCCGGAGGGACGGCACGCTCATCGCCCCAGAACACGTCGGTCTGTGCCCACGGCAGCGACTTGTAGCGCGGGTTTCCCGCGAGCACCTCGTGCAGCGACCGCGGTGTGGACCCGCCGGCCAGCGCCACCCGAAACACGGCCTTCATGTCGACCGCCGTCCGCATCGCCTCCGCGACGAGATCCGCAGCCGCCGTGGCGAGCTGCAGCTCGTCGTCGACGATCAGTATTTCGCGTGCCATGCGCACCTTCGGTGGATCGTACTGGCGGTTCGCGAACCGGCCCTACTCCGCTACGATGACTATTCCTCTACGACCGCCTGAGCAGCGGCCCGAGGCACCATCGTCTCCACGGCTTCGCGCGGCGCCGCCGGCTCCCCTTCCAGCGCCGCCTTGAGCTGCGCCTCGTCGAGCCCGCCCTCCCACCGCGAGACGACGATCGTCGCCACGGCGTTGCCGGTGAAGTTCGTGAGCGATCGGCACTCGGACATGAAGCGATCGATGCCGAGGATCAACGCCATGCCGGCCAGCGGAATCGAGGGCACGACCGACAGCGTGGCCGCCAATGTGATGAAGCCTGCCCCGGTAACCCCCGCCGCGCCCTTCGAGCTCAGCATCGCCACGAGCAGGAGCAGTATCTGATCGCCAAGCGACAATTGAATGTCCGTCGCCTGCGCGATGAACAGCGCCGCCAGCGTCATGTAGATGTTCGTGCCGTCGAGGTTGAACGAGTACCCGGTCGGCACGACGAGCCCGACGACGGGCGTCGGACACCCGGCGCGCTCCATCTTGGCAATCAGGCTCGGGAGCGCCGGCTCCGAGGAGCTCGTCGCCAGCACGAGCAACAGCTCTTCTTTGAGATAGCGAATCAGCCGGAAAATCGAAAAGCCGTTGTAGCGCGCCACCGCGCCGAGCACCACGAACACGAACAGGGCGGAGGTCGCGTAGAACGTACCGACGAGCAGCGCGAGGTTGACGATCGAGCCGATGCCATAGCGGCCGATGGTGAACGCAAACGCGCCGAACGCCCCGATCGGCGCCGCCTTCATCAGGATGCCGACGAGGCGGAAGAACGCGCGCGAGATGGCGGTGAGCACGTCGAGCGCCGGCGTGCCGGCCTCGCCGACCAGCGCGAGGGCCACGCCGAACAGGATGGCGAAGAACAGAACCTGCAGGATCTCGCCGCTCGCAAACGCGCCAACCACGGTCGTCGGGATGATGTTGATGAGAAACGCGACGATGCTCTGATCGTGCGCCTTGGATGCGTAGTCGGCGATCGCACCGGTGTCGAGCGTCTTCGGGTCGATGTGCAGCCCGGCGCCAGGCTGGACGACGTTGGCGACGACGAGACCGACGATCAGCGCCAGCGTTGAAAATGTCAGGAAGTAGGCAAATGCCTTGAGCGCGACGCGGCCGACCTTATCGAGATCCCGCATGCCGGCGATGCCGGTCACGACCGTCAGAAAGATCACCGGCGCGATGATCATCTTCACCAGTTTGATGAAGGCATCGCCGAGCGGCCGCATCGCCTCGCCATACGACGGGAAGAAGTGGCCGAGCAGCGCGCCCGCGGCGATGGCCACCAGCACCTGCAGATAGAGCTGGTGACTCCGTTGGGTGCGGGCGGTGACCGTCTCTGCGTTGATCCCCGGTGAAATCATCGCGCCAAGTTGTATCACTATCGCGGCCGGAATCGCTCGACCGATTTGTAGGGATCAGGCCACTCCAAAGGATATCGCAGGGCCAATGCGGCGTGTCGTGTCCAATACGGATCGTAGATGTGGGCGCGCGCCAACAGACAGAGGTCGGCGCGGCCGGCGGCGATGATCGTGTTGACGTCCGCGAACGATGACACGTTGCCGACGGCCATGGTGGCGATGCCGACTTCGTGCCGAATGCGATCCGCAAACGACGTCTGGAAGAGGCGGCCGTACTCCGGGCGCTGGTCCGGCACGGTTTGGCCCGCTGAGACATCGATGATGTCGCAACCGGCCCCGCCCAGCAGGCGGGCCACCTCGACCGCGTCGACCGGCCCCATCCCCCCGGGCATCCAATCGACCGCGCTGATGCGCACGCTCATCGGCCGCGATGCCGGCCACGCCTCACGACACGCGCGAAAGATCTCCAGCGGGAACCGCATGCGATTGACGAGGCCGCCGCCGTACTCGTCGGTCCGCGTGTTGGTCAGCGGCGAGATGAACGACGCGAGCAAGTACCCGTGCGCCATGTGGATCTCGAGCAGATCGAATCCGGCCTCGAGCGCGAAGGCGGTCGCACGCACGAACTCGGCGCGCACCACATCCATGTCCGCGCGGCTCATCTCCCGCGGCGTCTGCGAACGATCGACGAAGTACGGCAGCGCCGACGCCGAGATGAGCGGCCATGGCTCGTGCTCGACGATGGGCTCGACGTCGCCCTCCCACATTCGTCGCGTCGCGCCCTTGCGCCCGGCGTGTCCGAGCTGAATGCCGATCTTCGCCGCCGACTCGCGATGCACGAAGTCGACGACGCGCTTCCACGCGTGCGCGTGTTCCGGCTTGTACAAACCGGCGCAGCCAATCGAGATGCGGGCATCGCGGCTCACGTCGGTCATCTCGGCCATCACCAGGCCCGCGCCGCCGATCGCCCGGCTGCCCAGGTGTACCAGATGCCATTCGCCTACCAACCCATCCTCCGCGACGTACTGGCACATCGGGGAGACGACGACGCGGTTCGGGATCACCAGATCACGCAGGCGAAACGGCGTGAACATCGGCGGAGGCGCGATGTCGACATGGGAGCCGTCGCTCTCGCTTCCGTGGGGGCCGGCTTCAGCCGACCCGGGTCGAGGTCCGCCTGAAGGCGGACCCCACGCGACATTCTGGAGCGCAACCTGCCGCGCGGCCTGTTCTGCCACGTAGGCATCGACGCGCGCGAGGAACTGTGGATCGCGGACGCGGAGATCCTCGTGGGTGATCCGCAGCGATCGCGTCAGTAGCGTGAACGTGAACGGCAGTGGATCGAGATGAGCGTAGCGCTCGGTATCTTCGAACCATTGGAGCGACGCCTGGGCTGCCCGCTGCAGGCTCTCGATCTGCGGGCGGCGCGCGACTTCGTAGGCGCGCATCGCGCGAGCCAACATCCCGCTCGTCGATGAATCGTTCGAGGCCGGCTCGGCGTCGGCGACGACGATTGCATTTCTCAGCGCGACCGCGTCTTCCATCGCCATCCGGGTGCCGGAGCCGACCGAAAAGTGCGCGGTGTGCGCGGCGTCGCCCAGCAGGACGACCTTGCCAACCGACCATGGCTCGACGCGGAACGTCGGAAACTGACGCCACAAGCTGCGATTGGTCACGAGCCGATGGCCGTCCAACTCCTGGGCGAACAACGCTTCGAGAAAGGCGGCGGTCTCCGCCTCGCTCGCGCGATCCATGCCCGCCCGTTGCCACGTCTCCTCGCGGCACTCGACGATGAACGTCGACCGATCCGGACCGTATTGATAGGCGTGCACGCGCCACAGGCCATGAGCGTCGTGCTTGAAGTAGAACGTGAACGCCGGAAACGGCTTTGACGTGCCGAGCCACACGAAGCGGTTCGGTCGCACATCGACGGTCACCGACAGCGCGTCTTCCAAGCCCCGTCTGGCGATGCTGTTGACGCCATCGGCGGCGACCACGAGATCGGCATCGCCGAGCGCGTCGAGGCTCGTGATCTCGCGCTCGAATTCGAGCGTCACCCCGACACGTCTCGCCTCGTCCTGCAGCACGCTCAACAACGTGTGCCGGCTCATGCCGCTGAAGCCGTGCCCGGTGGACGTCGTGACGGTCCCGCCGTAGTACACGGCAATGTCGTCCCAATGCACCAGATGCCGCGTGATCTGCGCGTAGGCTTCGCTATCGGCATCCGCGATGCCGGCCATCGTCGCGTCCGAGAACACGACGCCGAAGCCGAACGTATCGTCGGGTCGGTTGCGCTCGATCACCCGCACGTCGTGCCGCGGATCGACACGCTTCATCAAGAGCGCGAAGTACAACCCCCCTGGGCCCGCGCCCAGACACGCGATGCGCAGCGGCCGGGTCACGAACGTTCCTGGCCCGCGAGGAGGGCGCCGGCCACGATGAGGTGCTGAATGTCGGTGGCGCCCTCGTAGATCCGCAGCGCGCGGACCGCCCGGTAGAGTCGCTCGACCGGGTGGCCGAGCACGACTCCCCTGCCACCCACGATCTGCACTGCATCGTCGACAATCGTCTGCGCCGCTTCGGTCGCGAAGGCCTTGGCCATCGCCGCAGACATGGTGATGCGCTCGGCGCCGCGGTCCTTCTCCCAGGCGGCCCGGTAGACGAGCAGTCGCGCCGCGTCGAGGCTGGTCGCCATCCGGCCGAGTCGATCCCTGACGAGCTGAAACTCGGCGAGCTTCTGGCCGAACTGCTCGCGCGTCTTCGCATGCTCCACGGCTTCATGCACGGCGCGCGCCGCCATGCCGCAAGCCGCCGCGCCGACACTCGGCCGCAGGCGATCCAGCGTCATCATGGCGATCTTGAATCCTTCATCGGCGGATCCGAGGAGAGACGATGCGGGCACTCGGACATCGTCGAACGCCAGCTGTCCGAGCGGATGCGGAGCCGCCATCGGCTGCGGGCCGACGAACCGCACGCCTGGCGTCGACGCGGGAACGACGAAGGCGGAGATGCCACGGCTCTTCTGCCCCGGATTGGTGACGGCGAATACGATGAGCACGTCGGCGATGCCCGCGTTGGAAATGAGATGCTTCGCCCCTGTGATCACCCATGCATCGCCATCGCGGCGTGCCGACGTGGTGATGGCCGCCACATCCGATCCGGCGCCGGGCTCGGTGATCACGAACGCGCCCATCGCGCGGCCGGCCAGCAGCTCGGGCACCCACCGAGCTCGCTGCTCGTCGCTGCCGGCGACCAACAACGGCGTCGTCGCCAGGCCCTGCAGCGCGAACACGGCGTCGGCCAACGGGCTTGCGGCCGCGATCGCCTCGCGGCTCAGGCACACACCGCGCAGATCCTGTCGTCCGATCGGCGCGAACCAGCCGGCGTTTCCCATCAACGTCAGCAGCTCGCGCGCGTCGCGTCGGGCCGACGCGTCGTCCAACGCCTCGTGACGCGGCACGAGAGTGGAACCGGCCCAGCTCGAGATGTCCTGCCAGAGCGAAACATGCGTCGGGTCGAGAAACGCCGCGACCGCCTTCATCGGAACCTCGGCGCGCGGCGATCGCGGAACGCCTCGAACGCCTCGCGAAAGTCGGGATTGAGCATCAACGCCGCTTGAATCTGGGCTTCCGATTCGAGCGCGGACGCCAGATCCATGCTGCTCTCGCGATTCAACGCGTCCTTGGTGATCTCGAGCGCGAGCGACGGGCCATCCGCCAGCTTCCGCGCAAACGCCGTCGCCTCGTCGAGCGCGGCGCCGTCGTCCACGACGCGGTTGTAGAGGCCGATGCGATGCGCCTCCTCGGCGGTGATGAAGTCGCCCGTCATCAGGAGCTCCGTCGCGTGGCCCAAGCCGACGATGCGCGGCAGCAGCCATGCGGCGCCCATATCAGCGCCCGACAGACCGACCTTCGTGAAGAGGAACGCGATCTTGGCAGAGCGGGCCGCGATACGCACATCGGCGGCCGTCGCGATCACCGCCCCGGCCCCGGCGACGGTGCCGTTCAACGCCGCGACGATGGGACGAGGGCACCGGCGCATCGCCAGCACGAGGGCGCAGGTCAAACGAGTAAAGTCGAGCAGTCCCCGCAGATCTCGATCGAGGAGCGCGCCGATGATGTCGTGAACGTCGCCGCCCGAGCAGAAGGCCTTGCCGGTGCCAGTGAGCACGATGGCGCGCACCTTGGGCTCGGCCGCCAATGCCGTGAACGTCGCGGTCAGCTCCTCGTAAACCTCGAACGTCAACGCATTGAGCCGATCGGGACGATTCAATGTCAAGGTCACGACACCGCGATCGACATCGTGGGCGTAGCCGAATGAGGATGGCGCCTTCACGCCCGCTCGTCTCCGGCCGCGGGCACGACGGCGGTGGCTTCGATCTCGACGGTCGCGTATCGATCGACGAGCGCCGTCACCTGCACCAGAGTCATCGCCGGATAGTGGCCGCCCATGTGCCGTTGCCAGACGGCGGCGAGTGCCTTGCGGGCGTCACGATACGCCGCGATGTCCGTGACGTAGACGGTCATGCGGCCGATGTGCTCGACCCGTCCCCCCGCGGCGCGGACGACCGCCAGCGTCTTCGCGAGCGCCGCCTCGAACTGCGCGACAAAGCTGCGCTCCTCGACGTGACCATCACTGTCAGCGGCGGTCTGCCCGGCGACGAACAGCACCTGGCCGCCTGGTCCGGCGATCAGGCCATGCGAAAAACCCTTCGGAGCACTGAGCTCAGGTGGATTCACCGGTTTCATCATACGTATGCCCAGCGGTCAGGCCTGCCCCTCCCCGATGAGGACGGCTTCACCGTTCACGCCACTCGCCTCCTCGGTACACAGATAGTGGACCACCCGCGCGACTTCGTCCGGGTCGATCAATCGCCCCTGAGGATTTTTCGCCACGATCGCCGCCAGCGCGTCCTCCCGCGATCGCCCGGTCGTGGCGACGATGTGATCGATCGTGTCACGCGTCATGTCGGTGTCCACGTAGCCCGGGCAGACGGCGTTGGCCGTGACCCCGGTCCCGGCCAGCTCCGCAGCCAGCGACCGGGTGAACCCGAGCAGGGCGTGCTTCGACGCCGCGTAGGCGGCAATGTAGCGGTCACCACCGAGGGCGGCGATCGAGGCGACGTTGATCACCCGTCCCCATCGCCGCTCGCGCATACCCGGCAGCAAGGCGCGCGTGCACAGGAACGGACCGCGCGCGTTCACGGCAAACAGCCGATCCCAATCCTCGACGCGCGTCTTCGCGACGGGCGCCGCAAGCGCCGCGCCGGCGTTGTTGACGAGAATGTCCACGCGGCCCTGCCACTTGACCGCATGGTCGGCACACGTGTCCACCTCGCCAACGTCGGTCACATCACCCTGAAGCGCCAGCGCCTGATGGCCGCGGCCGCGCAGCTCGCTTGCCACCGCTTCAATCTCCCGAGCGCCTCGTGCGGTCACCACCACTCCCGCCCCGCCGGCCGCCAGCGCCCGCGCAATCGCCGCACCCACGCCACGCCCTCCACCGGTGATCATCGCCACTCGTCCTGCGAGCGCGCTCACAGCCG
>DAINCF010000014.1:0-29195 GCA_036732565.1 Vicinamibacterales bacterium | reverse complement strand
AGCCGCGAGGCCCACGGCGCGGAGCGTCGCCCACGCGCGAGCGGTAGCGAGCGCGCCCACTGAGCGCCGCAGGGCGCGAGGCCTAGAGCGTGCGAAGCGCCGCCTTCCCCGATCGCCTGATCCGGGACATGATGAAGCCATGATGGCTCCGTTGTCGGACGAGATGCGCCTGCACTTGCGCGAGCTCAGCCGACGTCTGCTCGGTCTGCACAAGGCGCTGCTCGATCTCCAGCGGCGCGAGTACGAATCGGATCACTTGCCGCCCTCGTCCGGAGGGGAGCTGCTGCAGCTGGTGCTTCACGACCCGCACTTCGCGTGGCTGCGCACGCTCTCCGCGCTCATCGTTCAAGTCGACGAGCTGGTGATGACCGACGAGCTCGCCACCGAAGACGATGCCCGCAAGCAACTGGCACGCGTGGAGTCGCTGCTCCATGCACCGGGCGGCACCGGCGCCGACTTCGGCACGCGCTACCGCGAGGCGCTCCAGACGTCACCCGACGTCGTCGTCGCGCACGGCCACGTCGTCGCGTTACTCGGATAGCCACAAGCCCCACCCCGTAAGACGCAGGCCTTGGATCAGAACACCGTCCGTCGAAGGACGAGACCAACGGTGGCGCGCCATTGGCTGAGACGCGCCGTGCCGAAGCTGCTGGTGAAGCCCTCGGGCTCACTAATGCTGGAGAAATAGCGGAGCTCGAACCGCACGCCCGTGCGGTCGTTGAAGAAACCCATCACGCCGCCGCCGACGTCGACGGTCAAGAGGTTGTCGATCTGCACGACGTCCAGCAGGTCGTTGGCCTGCGCACGCATGAGGCCGACTCCGCCGAGGACGTACGGACGAAGCGATTCGCGCGTCCAACTCAGCGGCGCGGAGATCACGACATTGCCCGTCAGCGTGAGGAGTCGACTGCTCGCGACGAATTCATCCCGGTCGCGGCGCGAAAAAAATCCTGGGATGTAGCCGATATCGCCTTCGATACCGAGCAGGCCGGCGCTCATGAAGCTCACCGAGCCGCCGAAGACCTGCTTGGTGCGATCGGTGGCGTCCTCGAGATCGAGCAGGCTGGTGTTCGTGCCGAACGTCACTCCGTAGAAGGGTATGAACAGCCAATCGGCTGAGGCGGAGACGGGCGACACGCCCGACATGAGCAGGAACAGAAGAAGTGTGCGCGTCGAAATCATCTAGTGACGGCCGCCCACGGGCGCCGCGGCCGCCCTTACAAGTACACGCTCAGGAACACGCGCGCAAAGAGGGACGCCGTGACGTCGCCCGAGCCCAGCGAGAAGCCGGCTGACAAGCCGTCGCTGTTCGCGAGCAGAATCAAGGTCATACCGCGATCCGGCACCTTCAAGATGAGCGACGAGTACGCATCCCGCCACTCCCCGAATTGCCAGACCAGCTTGTAGCCTTTGTAGTTCTGCACGAACCAGCCCAGCCCATATGGCACCGAGCCGCCCGCCGCGGTGAACGCGAGATCGACGCTTCGCCTATTGATCAAATCCCCTCCGTCGAGCGCGGCGTCGAAGCGTGCGAGATCTCGTGTGGTGGAAATCAGCCCGGTGGAGGCGTCGATGCCCGTCGTCGGGAGATGGGACGCCGACGCGTTACCTCGACCGTCGACGCGGTAGGGCGTCGCGAGCCGTCGCATGATGTCGCTGTAGTGGTCCAGCGATGAGCCGCTGAACATGCCACGCACCACCGTGTCGGCCCGATCCATATCGTGACCGGGCACGGAGCTGTGCATCGCGACGTACTCCAGGATCTCTTCGGCCAGGGCCTGCCGGTACGGGGCCTTGGTGCAATCGTCCACCACCGGCGTGAGCATGGCGTAGCGATTGGGATCGTGACGAAAGCTGCCCGTCGAGGTGTGCGACAGGACCTGGCGGACGGTCGCACCGCCATCGGAGATATTGGGCGCCCAGGTTCGCATCGGCGCGTCGAGGTCGACCTTCCCTTCCTCGACGCAGCGAAGCACGAGGGCCGCGGTAAACGGTTCGGTCAACCCGCCGACGGCAAATGGGGTATCCGGCAGCGGTTGGATGGATCGTTCGACATCCTGGTAGCCGAAGCTCTTTTCCCAGACGATCCGGCCGCCCTGGACGATGGTGGCGTTGATGCCCGGGATGCCAGCTTGACGCCGGAGGGATTCGAGATATTGCTCGAACAACCCCTGCACCAGCCCCTGGCTCCGGACCTGCTCCGTGGACGCGAGCAGACCGACTGCCAGGAGGCCGCTGACGATTGCCCTACGTAACGTCACCGGTTTGGACCCGGACATATCTTACGACGGTTCGGCTTGAACCCAGCAGGAACCCATGGACCGTCCCGCGCAGCGATATGCCAACCTGTAAACGCGGTTTCGGTCGAACCTTCGTTACAAGTCGTGTGGTACACTCCCGGTCCAGCACGAGCTATGCGGAAGCTGACCGCCTGGTGCGCCGTCGCCGTCGCGCTCGCAGGCATCACATTACACGCTGCCAGCAACATTCGCGTCGTCCCCCTCGAGCGGGATGGGCATGTGCTGGTGTCGTTCGAGCTCGCGGATGGATTCACCGATGAGATCCGCGCAGCGATTCAGAGCGGCCTGACCACATCGTTCACCTACACCGTGGACCTTCGTCTCGACGTGCCGATCTGGGTGGACCGGACCATCTCGTCGGCGACCGTTACCGCGAGCGTCGATTACGACAACCTGACCCGCCGTCATCATCTGGCGCGTCAGCTCGACGGCCGCATCGAGGACGCACGCGTCACCGACGATGAAGAGATCGTGCGGCGCTGGTTGACGCAATTCGAGCGACTGGCGCTCTTCGACACCGCCGACCTGGAGCCCAATCGCGAGTACTACATCCGCGTGCGGGGTCGCGCTCGCCCGCAGAACAACGGCTGGGCACTCCTGGGCTGGGGTGGCGATGGCCCACTGGGCCTCGCCAAGTTCACGCTCGTCCGTTAGGCTTGGCTTCATCAGGTCCGCCTAAAGGCGGACCCCACCTAGTTCTCGCACGCTAGTTCTCGCACACAAAAATCTCCATGCAGGACCTGACGACCGGGTCGGTTGCTCGGCATTTGATGAAGACCACCAGCTTCATGCTGGTGACGATGGTGTTCCAGACGCTGTACTTCCTGGTCGACTTGTACTGGGTCGGCCGGCTCGGCAAGGAAGCCGTGGCCGCGGTCAGCGTGTGCGGCAACCTGATGTTCATCGTGCTGGCGGCGACGCAGATGCTCGGAGTGGGCACGACCACGCTCGTGTCGCATGCCGTCGGACGCAAGCAGATGGACCGCGCGCGGCTCGTGTTCAACCAGTCGCTCGTGCTCGGCGCTGTCGTCGGCCTGCTGTTCTGCGTGGGTGCGCTCCTGCTCCGCCGCTGGTACGCCGTCACGCTCAGCGCGGATGCCGTCATGGCGGAGCTGGTGGCGGACTACCTGCTCTGGTTCATCCCCGCGATGTCGCTACAGTTCGGTCTGGTCTCCATGAGCGCGGCGCTGCGCGGGACGGGCAACTTCAAGCCGGGCATGGTGGTCCAGACCGCAACCGTCATCCTCAACATTCTGCTGGCGCCCGTGTTGATCTTCGGCTGGGGCACTGGCTACGCATTCGGCGTGGCGGGCGCGGCCATCGCGACGTTCGTGGCCGTCGGCGTCGGCACGATCTGGCTGGCGCTGTACTTCCTACCTGCCTCGTCGACCTTGAAGTTCGTGCCCGCGGATTGGCCGCCGCAGACCGAGCTCTGGTCGGGCATGCTCAAGATCGGATTGCCGGCCGGAGCCGAGTTCGCGCTGCTGGCGGTGTATCTGTTCATCGTCTACGCGGTGAGCCGTCCGTTTGGGGCGGCGGCCCAGGCCGGATTCGGCATCGGGTTGCGCGTGGTGCAGGCGTGCTTCCTGCCAGTGGTCGCGCTCGGGTTCTCCGTGGCGCCCGTGGCAGGGCAGAACTTCGGCGCGGGGCTCCCTGACCGCGTGCGCGAGACGTTCAAGACCGCGGCGCTGCTGGCATCAGCCGGGATGCTGTTGCTCTTTCTGGTTTGCCAGATCATGCCCGCCGCGCTGATCCGAGGGTTCTCCGATGACCCGCAAGTCATCGCCGTCGGCGAAGAGTACTTGCACATCGTCTCCTGGACGTTCATCTGCTCCGGTCTCATCTACGTCGGCTCGAGCATGTTCCAAGCGATGGGAAATACGATGCCGGCGCTGATCGCATCGTTCACGCGCATCATCATCGTGGCCATCCCGGCGATCATCATGTCTGGGATGCCAGGATTCGAGCTGCGGTGGATCTGGTATCTGTCGGTCGGAGCCGTGTTTCTGCAGCTCGCCCTCCAGCTCGCCCTGCTCCAACGCGAGTTCCGTCTGCGGCTCGTCGCACGACCCGCCGCTGCGTGATCGACGCGTGCCCCGCGCGCCGCAGATTGCTCCGTTTCAAAGGCAACACAGATGACACAGATGCCACAGATACGAGGCCGCCGGGTTTCCAATCGGCGAAATCTGCGGCGCTCTTCCCGGATCTCCCAATCCTTGAATCTGCGGCTACCGTGTTTTATCTGTGCCATCTGTGTTGCCTTTGGCACCCAGTTGGCTAATCACTCTGATATGGGCCGCCAGGCACGCCCCATCCCCATTTGGGCATCGGCGTGTGGGCATCAGGTGTGCCATCCGATTGCGAGTTGATGACGGCGAGACGAGTGCCCCATTCGATGTAGGCCATGAAGGCCGATCGGAACTCGGGATCGGTGGGCAAACCGGCTTCGTCGGCGGCATCGACGAGCAATGACACCCAGCGTCGCCGCTGCGCTTCGGTCAGATGGCGCTTCAGATGCTTGCTCACCATGTGGGCGTGCCCGCCGCGCTCGGCCGAGTAGGTCGACGGCCCGCCGAACACTTCGGCGAGGAAGCGCGCGACGTACTGCGGGTGGTGCGCATTCATGTCGGCGAACACCGGGCTCAACACTGGGTCCGCCTTGATCTTGTCGTAGAAGATTGCCGTCAATCGCTCCAGCGCGGCAAGGCCACCGGCCCAGTCGCACAGCGTGGGGACGTCGGAAGAAGCCACGATCGATTCCTTCGGTGAAACGTCAGGCGTGATTCGGCCGGGACACTAGTCCGACGTGCACATCGGCGGCTTCACCGCGCGGATGGTGTGCGTCGTGTTGTCGTTGACGGGTGGCGAAACGCGCATCCGAGGATCGATGCTGGCATCCGCCGGCATCACCATCATGCCGCACACGACCTTGGGCCTCGCCGGCTGCGTCTGTTCGGCCTGATTCTGGACGAGTGGCCCTTGCGCCGCCACAGCGGTCCCGGCAAACAGTTTTGTGTACGGGTTCTTTGGCGCAGCCTGCGGAAACGCCAACTGCGGTGCGGGGACCGAGGCGCCACCCGTGCCGCCCGGTTGCTGTTCATCCACCGCGAAAAGCACACCGGAGATCGAGAGGATCACGCTGACGATCACAACCGTCTGACGAGCCGCCATAGTCGTCCCCCGAGGGATTCTACCGCTACTCGGGGCATCCAGCTGCGGTATGCTGCGACCGTGAGGCCGAAAGACACGCTGACCCGCCGGGACATCCTCCGGCAGATGTCCGCCCTGGTCTCGGCGACGGCGATGCCGGGCACGGCCGCCGCGGCGGTGGCCGAGTCGCAGGCGGTTCCCGGCGGCAGTCCAGGTGCGCGGTTCTTCCCAGGCTTCAAGCCAATCACGGTTCAGGTGACCGGGGCCACCATCAACGGCGTGGTCGGTGGCCAAGGCCCGCCGCTGCTGCTCCTGCACGGCGCGCCGCAGTCGATGATCTCCTGGCGGCTGGCCGCCCCGGCGCTCGCGCGAACCCACACGGTGGTGGTGACCGATCTGCGCGGCTATGGTGATAGCAGCAAGCCGCCCGACGGCGAGAACCACACCGGCTACGCCAAGCGCGCGATGGCGCTCGATCAGGTCGAGGTCATGCGCCACCTCGGCTTCGACAGCTTCGCGGTCGTCGGCCACGATCGCGGCGGACGCGTTGCGCACAGGATGGCGCTCGATCATCCCCAGGCCGTCAGTCGGCTCGCGGTGCTGGATATCGTGCCCACGTACTACCTCTACACGCACGTCACGATCGAGTTCGTGCAGGCCTACTTCCACTGGTTCAACTACCTGCGCGCGGCGCCCGCGCCCGAAAACCAGTTGAAGGAGGACATCGAGCGCCAGGCGGCGCGCATGACGTCCGAGGTCGAGGCGGAGTATCTCCGCGTGCGGCGGGACCCGGCGAACATTCACGCGATGTGCGAGGACTATCGTGCCGGCGCGTCGATCGATCTCGAGCACGACAAACAGGACCTCGACAAGAAGATCGCGTGCCCCCTGCTCGCGCTGTGGGGCGCCAAGGCACCGATGGGCCGTCTCTATGACATCCTCGACATCTGGCGCGAACGCGCGCTGACCGTCACGGGGCGATCGCTGCCCACCGGCCACAATCTTCAGGAAGATGCCCCCGACGCCGTCGTCGCCGAGCTCGAGGCGTTCCTGCAGGGACACGGGTCGCCGCTGGCACGCGTCCGACGCGGCCGGTTCTCGCGCCGCACGTGGCGCACTACGTAGCGCAGGCCTTCCGCCTTCGCGCTTTGCGCTGCGGCGTGACTCGCCGAAGCCTTGGCGGAGGCGGTCAGGCCTGCCAAGATCTCAGCTGATATTCCAGAGCGGGGCCACACCCGCGGGCTCGACGCTGAACCACTCGTAGAGCACGGGAATCTGCACGAACATCAGGACCACGAACAGCACCAGGCAGAGGACCAAGTACGCCGAGAGCGCCGGCTCGCGATACAGGCGCTCCGGGTGCTGCACGGCGCTCAGCGGCTTGTAGGAGATGCGCACGTAGTAGGCAAACAGCCCGGCCACGAAGGGCGCCAGCAGCACCAGCTCCAGTCGATAGCGCAGGATGAACATGCCGCCGAACTGGGAGCCGAGCGCGGCGTAGAAGACGCTGCTGACGAGCAGGGTCTCTTCCGTGTAGGACTCGAACGAGCGTCGATACGATCCGGCGACCTTCTGCAGCGACAGCTCGCGATATTCCGACAGACGCTTCACGGCCATCAGGAACGCGCCGCTCATCCAGTACGCGAGCACCAGTGAGAACGGCGGCAGCCGATCGGGAATCAGCACGAACCACCCCAAGGCGAGACGCAACGGGTTGTTGGCCGACTCGCTGAGCACATCGAGATACGCCCAGTCTTTCAAACGTACGGGCGGCACGTTGTAGAGCAGGCCCATGATCCACAACGCCACGGCCGCAAGGAGGACTGGGATGTTTACGCTCCAGGCGAGGGCGAATCCCGCGCCCGCGAGCGCGAACCACTCGACCAGCGCCCAGGTCGGCCGCACCGCGCCCGACGCCGCCGGCCGCGCCGATTTGTGTGGATGGAAGCGATCGGTCTTGGCATCGAGCAACTCGTTCAGCACGTAGTTGCTGGACGCGACCAGACACGTCGCGGCGACCGTCAGGACCAGCGACCACACGCCTGCCAGCGTCAAGCGTTCGGGCTGATAGAACACGGCGATGGCGATGCCCGGCACCATCAGGACGTTCTTCGCCCAGTGATCCAGGCGTGCCATGCGGACATACGCCATCACGCCGCTGACGCCGGCGGCGTCCGGCGTCACGGTGGATGAGGCAGCTCTCTCGGTGGACATATGTAGAATCCGGCGACGGTCGCGGCGCCCTCACACCGCTGGTCGTTGCTGCGCCGCACTTCGACGGCGCGATCGAGGTTCGCGCCTACGGCCAAAGTGTAGTCGTGGACCCGCTCGAAGTTCGTCAACGCCGTGATGCGCTCGTTGGTCAGGAACGCGACGTTATAGCCCGTCCAATAGTCACTGATGATGTACCGGACACCCTGCTGTTCCAAGTGGATGGCTAGACGGCGGTAGGTCCCCTGCGGTTGGGCGTCGCTCAGCGCCCGCACGAGCGTTACGTGACCGAGGCCGCTCACGCCGACCCACAGTATCACCATGCCGAAGACGATCGCGCGGACGGCCCGATGCGTCTCGCGTTCCAGAGCCAGCGCGATCGCTCCCGCCGGAATGAACAGCGACAGCAGCGTGTAGCGCATCGTGAACGGCGAGACATGGCCGCATCGCGTCAAGGCGTAGACGACGACCGCCTGCGCCCCGGTGAGCATGAGATAGACGCCCAGCCAGGTCACGGAGGAGGGTCCTATGCGCCACGCCCGGAGCACACCGCGTCCGGCGCCGGCGGCGAGCACCGCGACGAGTGGGACCCAGAGCCATGCGGCTTCGAGCGGCTGGGCGCCATAGCCGCGCGCCATCGACCGGGGATCGGAGACCACACCCAACTGCGCGGGCAGCATTTCCGTTACCGTCCGCCACAGATCGCCGGCCATGAGGCTTGGCTCGATGCACATTGCACCCACGGCCACCGACATGTTGTCGCCCCGGTCGGTCAACATCGCCATACTGGAATGCGGGCCGAGCGGCGAGGAGTGCAGCCGCAGCACTTCGATGCCCGACCAGACCAGGGCGAACGCCACCAGCGCCACGATACGGCCGCGCCACAGCCTCGCGGAGCGATCTCGCAACAGATCCACGACGATCAGGGCCGCGATCGCGTAGAACGCGAATTCGCGATTCTTCACCGCCACGGCGGCCGTGACCCCGAGCAGAAACGGTCGTTCGCGCAACAGCCACAGCAACATCGTGAACATCAGCGGCTCGATGTTCATCCCGATGGCTTCGGTCAGCTCTTGAGCCGTGATCTCACCAGGCAGGGCAAATGGCGCAACCGCCAGCAGCGCCGCCGTCGGGGCGAGCGCGGGTGTCGCGGTGAGCATGGCATACAGCAGCGTCGCCGTGGCGACGTTCAGCGCGACCGGCACCGACTTCAGCGAGAGGATCGAACTGTCGGCGAGGGCCATGACTGGCGCCGCCAGCCAGGCTTCGACCATCAGAACGTATTTCAACGCGTACTGAAAGACTGGAAAGGCGGTGCCCTCGGCGGCGTGCCTTGCCATCAGGCCGACGACCGCCTCATCAGCATCGAAGTAAATGTCGCCCCACGCGAGGATCGGCGCGCATCGCGCCAACACGACGACAGCCACAAGAGCGAGGCAGACGCGCCGGGTGAGGGTTGAAGCCACCAATGTCATTGCGACGGTGGGTTCGGCCCGCTATCCTGTGCACCCAGTCGTGCTCCAGCACACCCTCCCTGCATGAACACACGTGACATCCGCGGGCGGCTGCCTACTGTAGGGACAATGCTGTGCGTGGCCACAGCCGCGGGTCTGCTCCACCGCCGCGCCGCCATCGACGCCTGGGCCGACGATCGAAGTCTCGCCGCTGAACCCGCGTGGTTCCAGCTGGCGGCGCCGCTCTGGCACTCGGCCGTGCACGGCTCGACGTCGGTTGCGAACGGATTGGTTCGTGTCATCGATCCCCTGACCAACGCGTCGACGGCGGGCGACGTTCGGGCATCGGCCGCCACGCTCACGGCTATCGCCGCGGGCGTCTTGTTCCTCGTCCTCCGACGTGCCGGAGTCTCGCCTCTCATCGCGATGCCGTTGTCCGCAGCGACCGTCGGCTCGGTGTTGCCCGTCGCACCGGCCGCGAGCGTCAGCCATGCTCTGCTGATGCTCGTCGGCCCGGCCCTCATACTAGCGTGGTCCGCCTCCTCACCAGCGGCTTACCTGCGAATTGGTCTGGCTTCCGCCGTCACCGTCGTGGGCGTCGCCACGCACGCAACGTTTGTCGCGTTCGCGGCGGCAATCTGGATAGCGGAATGGGCGTTCGCCGCAAACGGTCCGCGCGGCCGAATCGCCCTCTGTGGAGCGGCGACGCTCGCGACTGCCCTGCTCGGCTCGGCGTGGCTGCTCGCACGCCATGGCCCCGTGCCACTCGATTTGCCAATTGACTGGCCAGGTCCAGTGGCGATGGCCACCGGGCTCGTGACCGGCCGATTCGCAGAGGGTCTGCAGCCGTCTCATCCTCTGGATCTGTTGTCGGCCATCGGCCTGGCTGCGCCGGCGCCGATGCTGCTGTCGATACCACTGGCCGCACTGGGCTTGATGCGTCGCCACAGCCGGCGGCTCGCCGTCGCCTGCACCCTCGCGATCGCCGCGCTGGTCATGGCCCTGTGGGGGACGTGGCTTCCGGATCCGGTCGTTGCCGCCGCACCTGCACGTCTCGTCTTCGTCGTGCTCATCGGACTCGGCCTCTCATGGGTCGCCACTCAGCCGGGCACCGGCGCGATGACACTCGTGGTGTTGACGAGCGCATTCATCGGGTTGCGAGGATTCATGGAGCCGATCCACTGGAGCGTGCCGATCAAGACCGCTCAAATGCAGGCCTTCGTCGAGGCAGCGCCAACCACTCTGAGTGGCGCGGTGTGGTTTGCCGATCGTGTGGCGGTCGGGCGCGCGCTGCTCGCCGCGCCTGATGCCGTTGCGGCGTCCCGGGTTGCCGGGGCCATTGACGTGCTGCGCGCCATCCCGCGCGACCGGGCGGTGATTGCCATCGGCCGCCTGGAGCCGCGGTTGACTGGTTCGCCCGCGTGGCACACGCCGTTCGACGTGGCCTACCCGTCCGCCGCGCGCTTCCTGGCCTCGCAGCCGGAGCGGGTCTGGATGACAGTGGCGGTGCGTGGCCGCGCCGCCGATGGCTTCTGCCGCGATCTCGTGTCGCAACTCACTCAAGACACGTCGCTGCTGACCGCCGAGAACCCCGCGCTCCTCGCCCATGTCGGCACTGGCTCGCCGCGCGTCAGCATCGCAGCCGAGGAGGGCCTCGACGTCGAGTACGGGCACGTGCTGGCTGGCGCGCCACGATCCGTTCCCGCCCGCATTGGCATCGAGACCGCGCCAAGCCCACGCATCGTCATCAATCGTCAGCCGGCCGCGCGTGCCGATGAGGGGATGGCCATCGCGACGTTCGATCCGTGGACGGCCGCGACGGAGGGGTGGACGGTCGGCCCCTGCGATCGTCCAGTACCTCCCGCGATTCGCGACGAACGGCTCACCACGGGCTACATCATCGAGCTCGGGGACGGCGTGCGAATGCCGCGTGTGCCGCCGCTGGCTGCTTCACCCGTGAAGGTGCTCTTCGATGTCGACGACTGGTTCGGCGCCGGCTGGCATAACGGCGAAGGACGCGGTGACGAGGCTTTCCGCTGGACTGGTGACTTCGAGGCGGATGTCCACGTCGCGGTCACGCGGACTCAGCCGATACGGGTTCGCATGAGCGGGGCACTAGCCGCCAGCTCCGCAATGCCCGGCGCGCTCAGCGTGTCCTGGAACGGCACCGTGATTCACCCGGTTGGTCCGTGGGCCGGCGAAGGCGAGTGGCTCATTCCCGCCTCGCTCGTGCAACGCGGGATCAACACCTTCACCATCCGCGTCGCCGAGCTGATCTCACCCGCAACCGCTGGCGCCTCAGCAGACACGCGCCGGCTGGGCGCGGTCATTCGACAGCTGACCTTCGAGCCCATTGTCGATTAGCGCCGACTTACTCAGCCGCAGATTTCGCCGATTTCACCAATTCTCTGGGCGGCGCCGCTGGATCAGAACCGGAGCAGTCGCGTCACCTTGGCGACAAAGGCCCGGTTTCTCAAGCCGATCCCTCCGTTTCTCGTATCTCGCTCATCGGTCCACACGAGGAAGAACTCGCTGCCGGGAATGTACTCCCAGCGGAAGCGGAGGTTACTGCTGAATGCGTTGTCGTTCGAGTTGTATTGCAGCAGCGCGCTGGCGAACATGCGCGGCGAGAAGCCGTAATCGACGCGCGTGCGGAGCAGCTTGGTGGTGACGTCGCCGATGGGCAGCTCGATGCGATTGATCGTGAGGCCAGGCTCCAGCGAGAAGCGCTCCGTCAGACTGACCCGACCGCCGGTGTAGCTGATGCCGGTGATCGTACCGTCGTAGAACTCGCCGACCTGCAGCGCGGCCGTCCCGGAGAGCCGCCGCTGCGCGCCGAGCTGGTACGACACGATGACGTCGCGGAAGTCGTAGCCGCCCACCGGCAGCGTGACCCCGCCGCCGACGCTGAACGGCGCCAGCAGGAGCTCGTAGTTGTTCGTCGCCTCGACGGTGAACTGATCGCTGTTCTGGAATTCGGTGTTGAAGCGGCCCGATTGCGTCTTGGTCTCGACCGCGCCGCCTCCGTTGACGAAGTGTTCGATCGTTCCCTGATACGTGAACTTGCGGACGGACTGGATCGACGTCGGACGCGGACTGAAGCGGAACGACGCGAACGACCGGCGGAAGTCGTCGCGACGGATGAAGCCGACCTCCGGATTGAAATCGTCGCCGACCTTCAGATATTCCAGCTGCACGCCGTAGCGATCCGGCACGTAATCGAACTTCGCCTGGTAGCTCTCGTTATCGCCGTTCAACGCCGGCGATTCCGTCCGCGCGTAGTAGCCTCCGAGCGCGATGTTCTGGTAGAAGGCGAACGCGCCGTCCACGCCGTAGGCCTGGTTCGAGCCCGACACCAGCGTGGAATGCGATCGGTTGGTGACCATCGCCCCGATGGTGCTGCGCCGAAGGATGTCGCGCTTGACCCGGACGACGCTGAAGTTCGTCGGTTGGGTGCTGGACACGTCCTCGTCGCCGGTCTGGATGTTCATGATGCCGATGCCGTACTCCCCCACCTTCCCGGTGAGCCGGCCGCCGGCGTCAATCGGTATGACCCGACTGCGATTCAGCCCGATGCGCCGGCTGTAGAAGAGATACGGCGTGTCGGTGGTCGTGTTCTGTCCAAGGTTCCCGGCGCCGGAACCGCCGCGCGCGAAGTCGAAGATGCCGCGCCCTTCGAGGAAGAAGTCTCGCTTCTCCGGAAAGAACAGGCTGAAGCGCGTGAGGTTGACCTGCTGCTCGTCGACCTCCACCTGCGCGAAATCCGTGTTGAAGGTGAAGTCGGCGGTGAGATTGGCCGTGACGCCATATTTGACGTCACCGCCGACCGTGGCATCGAGATCGTCGGCAATGGGTGGAGTGCGCAGACGATCCGTCGTCAATCGGGAGATCGCGTACGGCTTGAGCTCGAGGTTCTTGCTGGCCGGTGGCAGGTCGAGGCCCACGAGCGTTCCGGCGGCGGAGATGCGATTGAGCGCCTGCGGGCCCGCCAGAGCGACCGGCACGGGCGTCAGATAGGTCCACTCGTTCTTGCGCCGGATGGAGCGGCGCAACTGAATACCCCAGACTTGATTCGCCCCGGATATGTAGCGAAGGGACTTGAACGGAATCGCCATCTCCATCGTCCAGCCGCCGTCGAAGCGACCGGTGCGGACGTTCCACACCGGATTCCAGTCGGTGTTCGATCCGCCTTCGTCGACGACGGAGTAATCGGCGAGGGCCCCGAGCGTGTTCGCGTAGAACATGAAGCCGCTACGGCGATCGTAGAAGGTGTCGAACATCACGCCGAAGTGATCGTTCTGCCGCAGCTGATTGGTATCGCGCCGGAGCTCGTTGGCGACCCACTGATCCGGCGGCGCCGAGTCCCAACATCGACAGGTGACGTAGATGTGCGTGTCGTCGAACGTCACCCAGACGTCGCTGCGCTCGCTCGACGGCGCGCCCGGCTTGGGGACGACCTGAATCAGATCGCCGAACGGCTTCTCCGCGAGGTAGACCTCCTCATCGAGCGCGCCATCGACGCGCAGGGGCTCCGTGAGGCGGATCGCCCGCACGGTCGCGCGCTGGCGCTCGTCGCGGGTGATGGTCTCGGGTGCAATCGGTGCGGGTGACCCATCGATGACGACGGCGATGCCAGCGCTGGCGTCGGGACCCGATCCCTGCTGAGCGACGGCGAGTGTGGGGGCGACGAAAAACAAAGCGAACAAACCGACTATCTTGCTTCGCGCGCTCGGCGCGCGGGGACCGCTTCGCGGTCCGACGACGCATTCCATGGATGAGGTAGCCTCGCATAGCCGCAGCGGAATGTCGAGTCGGCTGCGGCAACGGAGTCTACGATGCGCCGGCCCCGTTGGCTACTCGTTGCGTCCCTGGCTTCCGGGCGCCAGACCTTCTTTGCTCTTCGCGCGACGCGCGGGAGTCTGATCGGCGGCGTGCGCGTCGGCGATCGCGCGCTCGCCTGCCGCGGTCAGTCGATAGAGTCGCCGGCCGGGACGATTCTCGCGCGCGGGGATCTCGGGATCCTCCCAGTGACTCTCGAGGATGCCCATCTTCTCGAGGCGCCCCAGCGCGCGGTAGAGCGTGCCGTACGCCGTCAGCCGCCGGGCGTCGGCGGCTGCGGCCAGCTGCTTGGCGATGCGGTATCCGTGAAATTCCTCGACACCGGTTTGCCGCAACGCCAGGGCGGCGTCACCGATCGATCGTTCCAGCGGCACCAGCGAGCCAGCCTTGCGTCGCATGAGTTGAGAATAAGCAGATATATGCCGATGGTCAAACGGTCGGGTCGTCTCACCCCATCGCGTAAGATGGCGCCCCATGGCGCCGACGAGCGATCACTCAGGCTGGATGGGCCACCCGCGCGGCCTCTCTACCCTTTTTCTCACCGAAATGTGGGAGCGCTTCAGCTACTACGGCATGCGCGCGTTCCTCATCCTGTACATGGTCGCGCCGGTCGCGTCCGGCGGCCTCGGCTTCTCGGACGTGGACGCGGCGTCGATCTACGGCACCTACACCAGCACGGCGTGGGGCGCCGCGATCCTCGGCGGCCTCGTCGCGGATCGCTGGCTCGGTCAGTACCGCAGCGTTCTGGTCGGCGGCATCATCATCGCGCTCGGGCACTTCACGCTCGCGTTTCGCGCCCTCCCTTTCTTCTATTCAGGCCTGGCCCTGATCGTCGTCGGCACGGGCCTGCTGAAACCCAACGTCAGCACGCTGGTCGGCTCGCTGTATGAGGAGAAGGACACGCGCCGCGACGCCGGGTTCTCCCTCTTCTACATGGGCATCAACCTCGGCGCGTTCACCGGCCCGTTGATCGCCGGGTATCTCGCGCAGCGCGTCGACTGGCATGTCGGCTTCGCGGCGGCCGGTGTCGGCATGACGTTGGGCCTCGTTCAATACGTCCTCGGCAAGGGGCGTCTGCAGCCCGCGCTCGATCGGCTCGACACACGCCCTCAGACGGCCGCGACCACTGGCGCGACCAACCCGGCCCCAGCGAGTCCTGGCGTCCAGGCCGCGGCGGGCTTCACAAAGAAGGAGTGGAAGCGCATTGGCGCGATCTTCATCTTCTTCGTGTTCGCGTCCCTGTTCTGGGGCGCGTTCGAGCAAGCGGGCTCCACGCTCAACCTCTTCGCCGATCGCTATACGCGCCTTTCCATCGCGGGCTTCGGATTCCCGTCATCGTGGCTACAGTCGGTGCAGCCGCTGTGCGTGATCCTGCTGGCGCCGGTGATGGGATGGTTGTGGACGTGGCTCGGCCGACGCGAGCCGACGAGCCCGGCGAAGTTCGCCTGGGGGCTGCTGTTCGCGGGCCTCGCCTTTCTCTTGCTGGTGCCCGCGGGGGCGAGCGCGCAGAGCGCCGAGGGCATCCGGGTCAGTCCGTGGTGGCTGATCTGGGCGTACGTCCTCAGTGAGATCGGCGAGCTCTGCCTGAGCCCGATCGGCTTGAGCGTCGTAACCAAACTGTCACCCGCGCGGATCGTCGGTCTGATGATGGGCGTGTTCTTCCTTTCGAACGCCGTCGGCAACAAGCTCGCGGGCTGGTCGGCCGGCTTCTTCAGCACGATGCCGCTGTCCACGCTCTTCGGCGCGATCGCTGTGGTAATGCTCGTGGCGACGCTCATCATGGCCTTGCTGGTTCGACCGGTGAAACGCATGATGGGAGGCATCCATTAGCCAGGTTCTAAGGTTCTCGAGGTTCTCAGGGTTCGGAAGGTTCCAGGGTTCATGAGCGAAACGTACGTACACGGCTACGACTCGCGAGAGAACGAGCGGCTGCGTGATCAAGCGGGCGCGCTCGTGGATCTCTTGCACTCCGACACCGCCTATCCGGACGGAAGCGCCGTGCTCGAGGCGGGGTGCGGCGTCGGCGCGCAGACCATCACGCTGGCGACGCGGAGCCCCGGCGCGCGCTTCACGTCCGTGGACGTCTCCGCCGACTCACTCGCGGAGGCCAGGCGAAGACTGGAGCGGGCCGGCCTCACGAACGTCGAGTTCCGACAGGCAAACATCTTCGCGTTGCCGTTCGCCGCCGAGAGCTTCGATCACGTGTTCGTCTGTTTCCTGCTGGAGCACCTCTCACGGCCGGTGGAAGCGCTGGCGGTTCTCACGCGGCTCTTGAAGCCCGGCGGCACGATCACCGTGATCGAGGGCGATCATGGATCGGCCTATTACCACCCCGAGAGCCGGACGGCTCAGGCGGCGATCGATTGCCTGGTCACGCTGCAGCAGAGAGGTGGCGGCAACGGGTTGATCGGCCGCCAGGTCTACCCGCTGATGATCGAGGCGGGCTTCGAAGCAGTCCGCGTCTCACCGCGGTTGGTGTACGTCGATGGAAGCCGACCCGACCTGATCGACAGCTTCACGAGAAAGACGTTCACCGCCATGATCGAAGGCATTCGCGAGCCGGCGATCGCGACGGCGCTCATCGAGCCCGAGCGCTTCGACGCCGGCATCCGAGATCTCTACCGAACCGCCGACGCGGACGGCACGTTCTGTTACACCTTCTTCAAGGGCGTGGGCCAGAAGCCGCGGCGCTGACCTTGAAGATCAGGATGTGCTGCCAGGGGAGCACGTCGAGCACTCGGTCGAAGACGAAGCCGTCCTCGGCGAGCTCACGCCGCGCCTCGTCCACGCTCATCTTGTGCTCGAGGCGAATCGGCACCTTCGGGTCTTCCTTCCGGAACTCCAGCAGGACGAGGCGTCCGTCGGGCTTCAACGCCTCACGCAGCCGCCGCATGAAGGTCTGCGGCGCCTGCAGCTCGTGATACACGTCGACCATCAACGCCAGGTCGAGCGCGCGGGCGGGCAAACTGGGATTCTCCGCGCTGCCCAGCACAGTGGTCACGTTCGTGACGCCCTCATCGCGCACCCGCCGCTCGATGAGATCGAGCATCCCGCGCTGGACATCGGTGGCGAACACCTTCCCGGTGGGACCGACCGCGCGCGACAGGCGCATCGCGTAGTAGCCGGAACCTGCACCAACGTCGGCCACCGTCATTCCAGGCTTGAGCTCGAGCGCGGCAATCGCTTTGGTTGGCGCCTCTTCGTCCTCACGCTCCGGCCGGTCGAGCCATCGATGCCCTTCGACGCTCATGACCTGGGCAATGCCCCGTCCGGTAACCGGATGTCGCGCCTGCGCGAGCATCACGACACTCGACACGGCCGCCAGCACCAGAGCGAGCCACATCCGCCTCATCGCGCAATACTCTCACGAGGGGCAACCCAGAACCCGAGAACCTCTATTCGTGCCTCAGCGCGACCAGCGGATCCATCCGCGTCGCACGGCGGGCCGGCGCGATGCAGGCCACGAGGCTGATCGCGAACAGGGCGGCGCCGACGAACGCCAGTGCAATCGGGTCGGCGAGACGAACACCCGCGCGGTCGCTCACCGCGAACGCCCGATCCCAGGCAACGCTGCCGAGAATGCCCAGCAGCAGCCCGATCCCAACCTGCATGAACGCGCGACGGACGATCAACCGGCCGACCTGACCGGTGTGCGCGCCGAGTGCCATGCGCAGGCCGATCTCCTGCGTGCGCTCGGAGACGCTGTACGCCGTCACGGCGAAGAGCCCCACTCCAGCCAGTGCGATCGACACCCCCGTGACGAGCCAGATCAAGACCAGAGACGTTCGGCTGTTCCATTCCATCTCGTCGATGGCGGCTGTCATGGTCTGCATGCGATGGAGCGGAATGGAGGGGTCGACCGTGAGCGCGGCGCTCCTGAGGTCTGCCGTCGTAACGCTGCCGGATGATCGCGCGCGGACCATGAGGGCTGCGTTGGCCGGCGACGTGGTTTCGAACGCCAGGTAGATCATCGGTTCCGCGGTCGGCGTCTGGCGTTGGCGAATATCCGGAGCCACACCAACGATCGAGACCCGGAGGGGATCCGCCGCGGGCGCGTTCGGCGGGACCTTCAACACCACGAGCTGGCCAAGCGGTTCGGTGCCTTTGAGAAAGCGATCCACGAACCGCTCATTGACGATAGCCGGGACGTCGCGGATTCCGCCGTCGCCGTCCCGAAACGGTCGACCTCGTACCACTCCGAGGCCTAACGCGGCAAAGTAGTCTGGACCAATCGAAATCATCCACGCGGATGGCGCCGGCTCTCCGTCGGCCCGCCCGCCCGCGGCCACGTCGACCAATCGCTCAGCGGCGCCGCGCCGCGGCGCCGCACTCGCCATTGCGACCGTCGAGACACCAGGCATGGCGCGCACGCGCTCGACCAGGCGTTGATAGAAACCGGATCGGCTTGTCGGCGTATCGTACTGCTCCCTAGGCAATGTGACGGCGGCCGTGAGCACGTCAGCGCCGGCGATCTTCAGGTCCGACGGCAGGTCGGGAGTGTCGGAGCGAAAGCTCAGCACGAGCTGCGCCAGAAGGATCGTGCTCAATGCGAGCTGCGCGGTGAGAAATCCTGCCGTCCACCGGCCCGTGCCGCGCCGGCCAATGCCGGTCCTGCTCGAATCCTTCAGCACGAGGTTGACGTCGGCCTTGGATGCGCGGAAGGCGGGCACCACGCCGCAGACCAGCAGCGTGAGCGTAGCGACGCCGACGAGCATCGCGAAGATTCGTGCGTCCGGCGAGTAGTCGAACCAGTACGGCAACAGGTTGGGCGGAATCGCCTGTTCGTAGAGGCGTACCGCCGCGCGCCCCAGCGCGACGCCGACCAGGCTGCCGAGGAGCGTCAACACGGCGGCTTCCGTGACCAGTTGGCGGAGCATGCGGCCTCGGCTGGCGCCGAGCGATGTACGGACGGCCATCTCTCGCGCACGCTGAACGGCACGCGCGAGCATCAGATTCGCCACATTTGCCGCGGAGACCAGAAGGACGAGGAACCCGGCGGAGATGAACGCCAGCCACGGTCCGACCCATTGCCCGAAGAAGGGCCAGTTGATCGGCACCACACGAGCGCGGACGTTGCGGCTGGTATCGGGATGAGCCAATGACGCTTGCTCGACGATCGCCTCGATCTCGCTGCGGCCATCCGCGGTGGTCACCTCATCGCGCAGCCGGCCGATCACGCTCAGCGTCCCAGCGGCTCGCGATTGGGACGCAATGCCCGGCCACTCCGAGAGCGGCAGCCACACTTCGGCGGTGCTCGGGAATCCGGACTTCGACGGAACCACGCCGATGATGGTCGACGGCTTGCCGTTGACCAGGACCGCGCGCCCAACGACGTCAGGATCGCCGCCGTACCGCGCCTGCCACGCACCGTGCCCGAGCATCAACACCGGGGCGGCTCCCGGCCGATCGTCGTCTGGCGCAAACGACCGGCCGATGACAGGCCGCACGCCGACCACGTCGAAGGCGTTCGCCGAGAGGTACGTTCCGTCGAACCGATCCGGCGATCGTCCTTTGTCGCCGATGACCGCGGGTCCGTTGGTGTACGCCCCCAGACCGGCGAAATGGCGCACCCCCGCGCGCAGATCCTCGAACTCCGGATACGAGAGTCGGCGATCCGTCTGGCGCTGATCGAATGTCGAGACGAACAGCACGCGGTCCGCGCGCTCGATGGGAAGCCCTCGCAGGGTATGCGCGTAGATGAGCGTGAGAAACAGATGATTGACGCCGAGCCCGAGCCCCAGCACGCCGACGACCGTTGCGGCGAACCCGCGGTCGCGGAGGAGCAGCCGTCCCGCGAATCGTACGTCCTGTGCGAGGTCCTGTAGCCACGGCCAGACCCAGACATCTCGCGCCGCACCGCGCGCCGACAGGTCGTTGCCGAGCGTGCGTCGTGCCGCGAACGATGCCTGTTCACGGCTCGCGCCGTCCCGCCTCAACGCGTCCTCCGCCATCGCACGATGCGCCTCGATTTCCTCCCTCAGCTCGTCCTCGACGCGATGACGACGAAGGAGATACCAGATTCGGCGCGACAGCTCTCGCATCTCGACCCTCCGTGATCCGCGCGACTACGTCGCGTTCAACACCTTGTGAATGGCCACCATCAGGCGATCGAAGTCGCGGCGCTCCACCGTCAGCTGCTTCTTCCCCGCGGCCGTCAGCGTGTAGTAGCGCGCGCGGCGGTTGTTCTCGGATGCGCCCCACTCCGCCTTGACCCAACCCTTCAAGAGCAGCCGCTGCAGCGCGGGGTACAACGAGCTCTCACCCACCTGCAGCACGTCATCGGATACCGACTTGAGGTGCTGCGCGATACCGTAGCCGTGCATCGCCCCGCCGACGAGCGCTTTCAAGATCAGCAACTCGAGCGTCCCAGGCAATAACTCGGACGAGTCGGCTTTTCCCATCACACCCTCTTCCATCTACCTTTCGTTCCGCGCGATGGTTCCGCACGTGAGTTCCACACATGCGTTCCCCACGACAGGTCGGTTCTTACGCAGGTTCGCGACAAGGGTTCGGTTCCAGACAGGGTTCCGCACGAAGGTGCACGACCCGCCGTGTCGAACTGAACCTGCGTGTCGAACCCGCGTGCGAGCCCGAACCTCCGTGGGAACCCTCGATGGGAACCATCGTGACGCACCTCCGTGCGGAACCACTGTGCGTCAGTTCACGTTCAGTACCTCCGTGGGCTTGACTCTCTTCCATCTACCTTTCGTTCCAAGCGAGGGTTCCGCACGTGAGTTCCACACATGCGTTCCCCACGACAGGTCGGTTCTTACGCAGGTTCGCGACAAGGGTTCGGTTCCAGACAGGGTTCCGCACGAAGGTGCACGACCCGCCGTGTCGAACTGAACCTGCGTGTCGAACCCGCGTGCGAGCCCGAACCTCCGTGGGAACCCTCGATTGGAACCATCGTGACGCACCTCCGTGCCGAACCACTGTGCGTCAGTTCAAGTTCAGCACCTCCGTGGCGTTGAGGCCGTCGAGGACCGGCGGCGTGGGCGGCGGCGGACGACGAGCGAGCCAGCGCAGGGCCATCGCGCCAAGCAGCAGCGCCGCCAGCAGCAACGCGAACGACAGCAGGTCCGAGTACGACGCGAACGCGCGCGCCGGGAGCGCATGGCGACTCGAGCTGGCGAACAGGACGAAGCCGATGAGATACGCCGCCCACCAGGTGCGCAAGTTCGCGCTCTCGGGACGCCACGGCTGATCGCACGGCATCCCCTCCGCGTGACGCAGAAGAAACTCGATCAGCAGGATGGCGGCGGCCAGGCACAGCAGTGCGTGCTTGATCGCGACGTCAGGGCCCCAGATCCACCAGTACGCGACCACGGTCGTCAGCACGACGGGCAGCACGCCGATCGCCAGCATCACCCGCCGTGTGCCGGAGCGAACCTGAGCTCGAGACGGCGACGCGGCCTCGAAGATCCATCCGGCGCTGAGGCTCGACGGGACGGCGAACGCCACGCGCAGCCCGACGAGCAGGAACGTCGAGATGGACAGCGGCAGGGCGAGCAGCACCGCGGGCGGGGGCTCCGCAGCGTCGATCAGGCTGCGCGCCTGAAGCACCGTCGGCAGTCCCCATGCCAACGCCACACCCGCCGCGAGGGCCAGTGTGAAGCGATGCAGCTCGACTCGCCCCAACGTCGACAGGAAGAACTGGATTGTCGCCCGCGTGGTGCCATGCTGCGCGAGCGCGGTCGTCAGCCAGCGAGCCGGCCTCGTCAACGTCCCGACGCGCCCGATGCCTCCCGGGTGTTCCACCGCATCCCGCATCACCCGTCGATACGCGAGCGGATAGCTGATCGCCGCCACGAGGACCGCCCCGCCGAGCGCCAGCCACGCCGTTCGGGCGAGCGCGTGAAACATCGGATTGGATGTGCCCAGCATCGTTTCATAGAGCCCGAGGAACCACACCGGTGGCGTCCACAGGATCCACGGCCGCGCCCGAGCGGCATCGCCAGCGATGGTCGGCCTCACCGCGTCAACGATGTCTGGTACGACGAGCAGCGCCAGAAACACGAGCGCAACCAGCACCAGTTGAAGCCATGCCGACACGCGCGCGAACCCGCGCGGTCCAAGCACTGTCAGCAACACGCCCTGCACCGCGATGACGGCCGCGAAAACGAAGACACACGCCAGCGAGCACGCCACGAAGTGCACGAAGGCCCCGAGCAGTGCAAACCCGAACGACTTGTAGACGGCGAGGAGAAAGCCGAAGGGAACGGCGCCCAGGGCGTGCATGCTGAGCGAGATGAGGCCGACGTACACACCGACCGCGAGCAGCTTCGACTGCACGATCAACCGGCTCCGCACGGGCAGGACGCCCAGCACGAGGCCGTCACGGCGATCGATCAGCAGGCTGCGCCACACGACGACGGCGATGATGGCGCAGGCCACCATCGAAAGCGCCAGATACGCCGTCTTGTCGTCGAACGACGCTCTCCGAAGCCCGTTGATACCGTAGATGCGGGCGGTGAACGCCCAGCTCATCGACTTCGCGGCCGGATACAGAAACCCGGGCGTCGCGAGGAACGCGACAAGGTGGAAGAACGACGCCTTGAGATCGTTGGTGCCGCCGGTGATCTCGTTGTCGAAGAAGCGGACGAGAAACGTATGGGTCAGCGCCCGTATCTGCGTCACAGGCGCACCGCCTCGATGAGCTTGCCGGCGACGTCGTCCAGGTTCTCCTGGACCGCAAGTTGCGAGAAGACGTCCTCGAGCGACGGCAGGCTCATCAGCTCCCGCAACCGCGACGCCGAATCGTCCGCGACAACCTCACCCGCGCGCAGGATCATTACGCGGGAGCTGATCTTCTCCACCGTGTCCAGCTCGTGCGAGCTGTAGAACACGATGCATCCCTCGGCCGCCAGCGTCCTGACGGCGGTGCGCACGACCAGGGCCGTCGAGACATCGAGGCCGGACACCGGCTCGTCCAGCACCAGCACGCGCGGGTTGTGCAGCAGCGCCGCCGAGAGCAGGATCTTCTGCCGCATCCCCTTCGAGTAGGACCCGAGCGTCGCGTGATAGTCCCCATCCAGGCCGAACGTCCGCAGAAAACGGTCGATCTTCTCCTCGAGCACGCCCGCGCGAATGCCGCGAAGCCGACCACACAACCTCAGGTATTCGGGACCGGTGAGGTAGGTGTAGACATGCGCTTCCTCGGGCACGTAGCCGACCAGCGCCTTGTATTCGACCAGGTGATCCTGAATATCCTGCCCGTCGAACAGCACGACGCCACGCGTTGGCGGCATCAGCCCGACGATCATCTTCACCGTCGTGGACTTTCCCGAGCCGTTCGGCCCGAGATAGCCGAGGACCTCGCCCGGACAGACGGAGAAGGACACGTGGCTGACGGCCGTGATCGGACCGTAGCGCTTGGAGACGTCACGCATCTCGAGCATTCAGTCTTTCCTTGGCCACGCTCCGCGCGGCCGGCTTCGCGCACTCGGCTTCTCCCATCGACTGTCGATAGATGCAAGCACGGCGATTCCAACGAGGGTTCCTCACCAACGGTGCCTCACGAGTGTTCGGTTCGCCGCACGTGGAACCCGAACCTCCGTGAGGCACCTTCGTATGGAACCACTTGTGAGGCACCTCCCTGCGGAACCACCGTGTGTTCCCATCGACCGTCGATGGATGATACCCGCTTAGACACGCAACCGCACAGTAGGTTCCGCCTCCGCCCTTCGCGCTCCGGCGGACAGGTCCCGTGGCACAATCATCGATGCTTCACCCCCACGTCACGGCTGACCTGCCGGCGCGCGGCACTGGGCTTGCGCGCCGAAGCCCTGGCGGAGGCGGGGAAGGAGGGTCTAGTGCGAAACCGATCGATCCGAGTCTTCCTGCCTGCACTCGTCGCGAGTGCCATTTTCATCACGTCCGAGTTCAACGTGCCGCTCACCGCGCAGACGACCACGCCCCAAGTGATCGCCAGCGGCCTCAGCAACCCGCGCGGGCTGGCGTTCGGTCCGGGTAACGCGCTCTTCGTCGTCGAGGCCGGCCGCGGCGGGACGAGCACGCTCTGCTTACCGGATCCTGAAGGCGGCCCCCCGAAATGCTACGGTCCGACCGGCGCGGTCACGATGGTGTCTGGCATTGGTATCCAGCAACAAGTCGTGACGGGGTTGCCGTCGATCGCGAATTCAACGGGTAATGGCGCCACCGGACCGCACGACATCGACTTCGGCTTCGGCAGCGCATGGATCACAATCGGTCTCGGCGGGGACCCTGCCCTGCGTGCCCCGTTCGAGGCCAACGCCATCCTGTTCGGCAGACTACTGCGCGTGGAGTTCAATGGAACGAGGACGCACCCGGTCGACATCGGCGCGTTCGAGGCGACCTCCAACCCCGACGGCGGTCTCCCAGACACGAATCCGTATGGGATCAAGCTCCTCACCGATCGCGCCGTCGTCGCCGATGCGGGCGGCAACGCGCTACTGCAACTGTCACCGACCGGCGTGTCGACCCTCGCCGTGTTCCCAACGATCCTGACACCAAACCCGATGGGTGGACCCGACATCCCGATGCAGGCGGTGCCCACGTCCGTGGTCGAGGGCCCCGACGGCAGTCTGTATGTTGGGCAGCTGACTGGCTTCCCGTTCCCGGTCGGCGGCGCGAACGTCTTCCGGGTGCCCGCCGGCGGCGGCGTCCCGCAACCAATTGCCGACGGCTTCACGAACATCATCGACATCGCCGTCGGCGAGGACGGCGCTGCGTACGTGTTGGAGCTCGACGTCAACGGGCTCCTCGCGCCGGGCACTGTCGGTCGCCTCACCAAGATCGGCCTGTTCGGATCCAGAACGGAAATCGCGGCCGGCGCCCTGAACGCGCCCGGCGGCATTACCATCGGCCCCGACAACGCGATCTACATCACGACCAACAGCACGTCGGCGACCAACGGACAGGTCGTTCGCATCCCGCAACCCTGAAACCCGCCCGACCTCTCGTACGTAGCGCAGGCCTTCAGGCCTGCCTGGCAGCTACCGAAGCGCCGCGGCTGCCGTCGGAGGCAGGCCCAAAAGGCCTGCGCTACGTACGCGATCGGAGTTGTTGCCGTTCGGTGCCGCCGGTGGATTAGAATCAAGTTTCACAAGCTTGCACAACTTGGACGCCGGCACGGGCTTCGCCCGATCGAACACGGCGACCCGATCGCAGGAGACAGATGTCATGAGTGGTCCACTCCCTATCGGCAGCGATGCGCCCGACTTCGAAGCGACGACGACAGATGGTCCGATCAAGTTTCACGAGTGGTTGGGAGGCTCGTGGGGCGTGTTGTTCTCGCACCCAAAGGACTTCACGCCCGTCTGCACGACTGAGCTCGGCTACATGGCCGGGATCAAGTCGGAGTTCGACAAGCGCGGTGTCAAGGTCATCGGCTTGAGCGTCGACGCGCTCGAGAAGCACCAGGGATGGTCCAAGGACATCGAGGAGACGCAGGGGCACGCCCCGAACTACCCGATGATCGCCGATTCGGATCTGAAGGTAGCCAAACTGTACGGCATGCTGCCGGCGAGCGTTGAAGGCTCGTCCGAAGGCCGTACCGCGATGGACAACTTCACGGTCCGCAACGTCTACGTCGTCGGGCCCGACAAGAAGATCAAGCTCGTGCTCTCCTATCCGATGAGCACCGGTCGCAACTTCGACGAAGTGCTGCGCGTGATCGATTCGATGCAGCTCACGGCCAAGTACAAGGTCGCCACCCCGGTGAACTGGCAGCATGGCGATGACGTGATCATCCTGCCGGCCGTCAGCGACGCCGAGGCCAAAGAGAAGTACCCGGAAGGCTGGAAGGCACCCAAGCCGTATCTGCGATACGTACCTCAGCCGCGCTAGACCATTTGCGGCTCGCCGACGTCAGAACGGGGACAGCTGCGGAGGCCGTCCCTGCTGCCATGACGTTCGAGCATCTTCGCAGCGACCTGCGCTTCGGCGCCCGCATGATGGCCCGCACGCCCGGGGTGACCGCGATAGTCATCGCGACGCTTGCGGTCGGCATCGGAGCGACCACCGCGACGTTCAGCATCCTGCAGGCGGTCCTGCTTCGGCCGCTTCCCTACCGAGATCCCGGCGCGCTCGTCGCGATTTGGGACGGACTCCCGCGCGAGCGGAACCTCTCGAAGGTGTTCGCGTCGTACGATGACTTCGAGACGTGGCGAGACCAGAGCCGGAGCTTTGATGGTGTCGCCGCCGCGACCTGGGCCACCGGTCAGCGGATTCTCAGCGGCCGCGGACCCGCACGCGTCGTGCTCGCCATTCCCGTCTCCATCGAGTTCTTCCGGCTGCTCGGCGTCTCGGCCGCGACCGGTCGCACCTTCGGGCCCGAAGATCTTGGTGAAGGCTGTTCGATCGTGCTCGCGCATCGCTTCTGGCAGAACGTGCTCGGCGGCCAGGCCGACCTCGTCGGACAGAGTCTCGCACTCGACGACCGCTCTTGCACGGTCGTCGGCGTGATGCCGGTGGCCTTCGCGTTCTTTCCGGAAGCTGCCGACATGTGGACGCTGATCATTGGCAAGGATGAGCAGCTGGGCGCCGCTGGTGTCGGCGTGTTCGCGCGCTTGAAGCCGAATACCGGGCTGGAGGCCGCACAAGCCGAGGTCACGAACCTCCATCGAGCGCAGCACGGCAGCGACGAACACGGCGGCATGCTGACGCCAACGGTCTACGAGCTGCAGAGCGAGTTCACCTGGCTCGCCGGGCGCAATCTGCGTGCAACGGTGCTCGTGCTCTTCGCCGCCGTCAGCGCCGTCATGCTCATCGCCTGCCTCAACGTCGCGAACGTCCTGATGGGGCGCTCCGTCGCGCGACAGCGCGAGTTCGCGGTGAGGGCCGCGCTCGGCTCCGGCCAATCGCGTCTCCTCCGCCAGCTCCTGACCGAAGGCCTGCTGCTCTCGACGCTCGGCGCCCTGCTGGGCGTGCTCCTGGCCGCGTTTGCCGTGCACGTCTTCCGTACGAGCCACCCCATCGAGCTGCCGCCCGGAAGCCTCGTGACGATCGACACACGCGTGCTCGCCTTCTCTGCCGGGTTGGCCGTGCTCTCGACATTGCTGTTCGGGCTCGGGCCTGCGCTGAGAGCAACCCGCGTCGACCTGGCAACGATGCTGAAGACTGGAGGGCGGACGGCGTCGGATGGACCCGCGCGACGCCGTGTCACCACGATGTTGGTGATGGTCGAAATCACCTGCTCGGTCGTGCTGCTGGTCGGTGCCGGCTTGCTGATTCGAAGCGTCGAGCGCTTCGGGGCGGCGCCGCTTGGATTCAATCCCGACGACGTCACGACCATGTCCCTTCGCCTTCCCGTGACCGAGTACGGCGACGCGCCCGCCCGCGCGCGCTTCTGGGAAGACGTGACGACAGCGGTCCGCGAGACTCCCGGGACGAGCGCCGTGGCGCTGGCGACGTCATTCGTCCGCGGCCAGGGCAACGACGTGCTGCTCGTCGAAGGACGACCGGAGCCGCCGCGCGAGATGGCGGTACCGGACGTCGAGATCACGTCCGCAAGCGAGGACTACTTCAAGGCGCTCGAGGTCCCGCTGCTCAGAGGCCGGGCGTTCGCCTTTACCGACCGCGCCGAATCGCCGCCGGTCGCGATCGTCAACGAAGCGCTCGCGCGGAAATACTTTCCCGATGCCAATCCCATCGGCGCCCGCGTCACGTTGCGCGAGCGAACGCCTGCGCTCCGGCTCACAATCGTCGGCGTCGTGGGCAACCAGAAGGACGCGGCGCTGCACAACGAGATGAGCTGGATTGACGGGCCGGCGCTGTTCAGGCCCATCCTTCAGACCGCGCCACCAGAGGCGGCGTTGTTCCTGCGCACGGACGCCTCGCTGACGAGCCTCACCGCGTCGGTGCAAAAAAGGGTCTCGGACATCAACCCGAATGTCCCGGTCAGCGACGTGCAGACCATGCGTACTCGACTGGCGAGGACGCTGGCGTATCCGCAGTTTCGTGCGGCGGTCCTCGCGGCGTTTGCTGCTCTCGCCCTCCTGCTCGCGGTGGTCGGCCTCTACGGCGTGCTCTCGCAATTGGTGGCGCAGCGCACGCAGGAGATCGGCATTCGCATGGCGCTCGGTGCGACGAGAGCGTCGGTCCTCGGCCTCGTCGCGAAGCAGGGTCTCGCAATCGTTGGGGCTGGCCTGCTGCTAGGTCTGCTCGCGGCCTCCTGGCTCGGAACGCTTGTCGAAGCGATGCTGTTCGACATCCGGCCGACGGACGCCGTCATGCTCACCGTCGTGTCGCTCTCACTGGGCGCAGCCGCCCTGCTTGCGACGTATCTGCCTGCCCGTCGCGCCACGCGCATCGCGCCGCTCGACGCGCTGCGACGCGACTAGCGGGATGGCAGTGCGCTGCCGACGACTTCCTGATACGCCTCCGCGAGTCGTGTGACGCCACGGCGGATCTCGTCGACGTCAATGATGCCGTAGCCCAGGAGCAGGCCCTGGCGTTGCGGTTGCAGCGTCGCATATCGCGCCACGGAGTACACGCCGACGTCCCGTGCGTAGCAGGCGTCCAGCAGCGGCTGCATGCGGTCGGCCGGCAACCGCGGAAGCCAGGCGACCACGTGCAAACCGGCCTCGCTGCCCTCGATCTCGGCGACCGATCCCAGATGCGTGCGAAGGGCCTCGACGAGCGCGGTCCGGCGGGCGCGGTACCGGCGCAGCATCCGACGGATGTGCCGATCGTACTCGCCGGTCGCCATGAGCTCGCCGACGATCCGCTGCAGGAGGGTCGGACTCCCGCGGTCGCTCAACCATCGCAGCGCGATCGCGGCCCGCGTCAGATACGACGGCAATACGAGATAGCCGAGACGCAGCGACGGAAAGAGGGACTTCGAGAACGTCCCGCAGTAGACGACCGGGCCCTCGGGATCGAGCGCGGCGAGGGCCTCGATGGGGCGACCGGTATAGCGGAACTCGCCATCGTAATCGTCTTCGATGATGAGCGCGCCCACACGCTTCGCCCACGCCAGCAGCGCGTATCGTCGCGCCGCCGACATCACCGCCCCGGTCGGGAACTGATGCGACGGTGTGATGTACACGAGCCGGACCGGCCGGCCATCGTCAGGCAGGGCGTCGACATCGAGCCCCTGGCGATCCACCGGCACTCGGATCACCTCGGCGCCAGATACCTCGAACATCGCCGGCGGCACTTCGTAGCCCGGATCTTCCACGACCACGCGATCGCCCGGCGCGATGAACAGCCGGGCGCACACCTCCAGCGCCTGCTGAATGCCGCCGGTGATCGCGAT
>DAINCF010000013.1:0-29662 GCA_036732565.1 Vicinamibacterales bacterium | reverse complement strand
TGTCGCAGCTGGCGAGCTGCACGCCGCCTGCAAACGCTCGTTCGTAGGCGAAGAAGCGCACGCCGGTGTCCGCGCCGGTGCCCGAGAAGACGCGTACTTGCGGCGTTTCGCCCTGCCCTGCGCCCGTGAGGATCTCGCCGGCACCCGCGCCATCCACGTTACCGACGGCGACCCACCGGCCGGCCTTGCCCGGTGCAAAGCCATCGAGCACGATCGTCGCGCGCTCGTTCGTCGCATTCGGATCGCCCGGCGAGCCCGAGATCCGCTGCGCGAACAACTCCACCGCGCCCGGCGTCAGCAGCCGCACGGTCATGTCGAGCGCGACCGTCTGGCCGGGTTGCACGGTGCCCGTATCCCAGACGCCGGATGACGGCCCGCTTGGCGACACCCACCCTTGCGGCAGCTGCACGTCGACGATCTCGAGCGTGTTCGCGGTGTCGAGAATCAACGCGTACTGACCGCGTGTGGCGACAGGGCCATGGTTCGTCGCCCAGAAGCGCATCGGGACCTCGGTCCCCACACGCACCGCTAGCTGAGTCCCAATTTGCTCGTAGCTGATCGGTTGAGTGGTCTCGCTGACCACCGCAGCCGCCGCTTGAATCTGGAGATCGCCTACCGGCGACGTGCCGTCGTGCACGAACAGGTAGGCATCGATCACGTTGTTGGGGTGATGGATGTCCTCGTTGTCGGGCCACGTCCACCAGCAGCTCCACAGAATCTGCCCGGTCGGCGTCCCTGGCGCCACCCGCACCGTGAACTCCATGTAGTGCGAGTCGCCCGTCTTCATCAGCCCGGGCCACGTGCACTTCAATGGCTCGGTCGCCGCGCCGGGAATCGGATACCCAGTCACCGGATCCGGCGCCGGTGGATTCCCCGGCACGTTGCAGGTGCCGCCCGCGCTCGGCGTCGCCGACACGAACGTCGTGCCGGGCGGGATCATGCCCGTCATGTGCGGATTGATCGCCGTGCCCGGCCCGAGATTGCGCGTGCGCAGCCGGAACGTCAACAGGCCGTTCGGCGGCGCCACGCCGGGGAACTCCTGGGTGATCTGCAGATCCACCGGGCCACCGACGACCACGGTCGGGTTGCTGTTGACGCCGGTGTTGTTGTTGGGCGTCGTATCGATCACGCCCTGCGGCGGCACGATGGTCGCCGAGTTCAGCAGCACGCCTCGCGTGTTCGCGGGCACGTCGCCGACAATCGTGAAGGTCACCGTGCCGCCCGGCGAGAGATCGATCGTCGCATTGATGTGGCCGGTGCCGTTTGCTGCCGGACACGTACCGTTGACCGCACTGCACGTCCAGGTGACGTTCTGCAGCGCGGCCGGCAACGTGTCTTGGATGGCTGCGTCGGCGACTGCACTCGGGCCCGCATTCGAGAACACGAGCGTGTAGGTGATCGGCGACCCCGGCACATACGGATTGGGGGTGCTCGTCTTCGTCACGCGCAGATCCGCACGGGGCCCGGGACCGATTGTCACCGTCGACGCGTTGTTCGGTGGATTGGGATCGCGCACCTGCACCGGCGGCGTGACCGTCGCCGTGTTGGTGAGCGGCCCCGTCAGATCTGCGGGCACGAGACCGGTCGCCGTGAACGTCACGGCCCCACCGACGGGCAGGTCGACGAACACGTCGACGAGGCTCTGGCCGCTCGCCGTCCCACACGTGGCCGCCCCCTGTGAGGGCGCGCATGTCCACGTGAAGTGGCTCAGCGCGGCCGGGAAAAGATCCTGCACGCGCGCGTTGGGCGCGTCGCTCGGTCCCGCGTTGCTGACAACGATGGTGAACGTGAGGTCGGTGCCGGGCACATACGGATCCACCGACGCGGTCTTCACCGCTGACAGATCCGCTTCCGGCCCGGGCCCGCTCGTGACCGTCGACGTGTTGTTGCCGGGATCCGGATCGGTCACATCAGTGGGCGGCGTCACCGTCGCCGTATTGATCAACGTGCCCGCTACACTCGCCGGCACATCGGCGGTCACCGTGAAGGTGGCGGCACTGCCCGCCGGCAACGTCACCAGGGCATCGACGACGTTGACGCCGTTGGGCGTCCCGCAGGACGCACCGCCGGACGCGGCGCACGTCCAGGTCACGTTGGTCAGCACCCCCGGCAGCGTGTCCTGCACGCGCGCGTTGGTCGCGTCGCTCGGGCCGAGATTCCGCACCAGCAGGGTGTAGGTCAGCGGTGATCCCGGCACGTACGGATTCGGCGTCTGCGCTTTGGTAATCGCGAGGTCGGCGATCACGTTGGGCGGGTTGGGGACGATCGACGTGTTGTTGCCAGGCACTGGATCGGGAGTGCCCGACGGCGGCGTGATCGTCGCCGTGTTGTCCGCGACACCGGTGTAGCCCGATGGCACCGTTCCCGTGATCGTGAACGTCGCTGTGGTCCCTACCGGTAGATCGACGAGCGTGTCGATATTACCCGTGCCGCCCGTCGACGGGCACACGGCCCCGCCGTTCGCCGTGCAGGTCCACGTGAACGCGGCGAAGTCCGCCGGCATCGTGTCCTGCACGCGCGCCCCGACCACATCGTCGGGGCCCGCGTTGCTGGCGATGATCGTGTAGGTGAGCGGTTGGCCGGGGACGTACGGATTCGGCGTGCTCGCCTTCGAAACGCGCAGATCCGCGGACCTCGGGGCCGGATTGATGTCCGTCGCCGTGTTGTTGCCCATCACCGGATCCGGCACGTTCGCCGGGGGTGCGACCGTCGCGGTGTTCGTCAGCACGCCAGTGGTGCCCATCGGCAGTGTGCCGGTCACGACGATCGTCGCCGACCCGCCGACTGGCAGGTTGGCCAGCGTCGAGATCGAGCCGCCGGCGACGGTGCCGCTGGCCGTGCCGCACGAGGCGCCACCGTTGGCCGTGCATGTCCATGCGAAGCCATTCACCGCGGACGGCAGGGTGGTATCGCTGATCGTGGCGTTCGGTGCGTTGCCCGGCCCGAGATTCGACGCGACGATGGTGTAGCTGAACGGATCACCCGCCACGTACGGGTTGGGCGTGCTCACTTTCGTGATCGTGAGATCCGCTGGTGCGGTCGTGTCGGTGTCGGTCGCCGTGTTGTCGGCCTGATTGGGATCGATGGTCGACGGCACCGTGACTGTAGCCGTGTTGACCAGATTCCCGCTGAAGGCAGTGGGAATCGTGATCGTGTAACTGAATGTGACCGTCGAATTCGCTGGCAACGTGAGGAACACCGTTTGGCCAGGGAACTGGCCGATCTGGTTCGTTCCACTCGTCAAGATGGTGCCGCCCGTACTGTGGCAATTGGCACCATTGGTGCTGGTGCAGGTCCAGGTCCCGCCGGTCGCACCCGCCGGCCGCAGGTCTATGATCCTCACGACGTTTCCACTCACGCCGGCTGGCCCGGCATTCGACACCACGATGGTGTAGGTCACGTTGGTGCCCGGCGAGTAGGAGAGGCTGTTGTCGGTCTTGGTGACGCTGATGTCGGCGATCGACTGCACTACGGCCTGGTAATCCTCTACCTCGCCGGAGGCGGCAAAGCCGGTGAAGCCCAGTCCCGAGGCGTCGGCGAGGCGGAAGCGAGCGTAGGTATTAGTGATTGTGCCCGCCGCCGCGGCCGACGCCGGAACGCTCACGTTGAACGTGTTCACACCGTTGACGACCGGCGCATCGATCAGAACCTGGTCACCAGCCTGCGCGAAGCTGCCGTCACCCGCCCAATCGATCCACGCCTGCAGTCGCGTACCAGCGCTCACGTTGCCGACGGTCACCTGAACCGGCGCCGTCCTGCCGTAGATGAAGGTGGCGGGCAACAGCACGCCATCTTCGTCGTCGCCTGCGGCATCGTCGCCATTGGCCGCAGCCGAGGGGCTGCCATCGAGCTCGATATCCGGAGGCACGGCGCCAAGATGTGGGCCGGAGGCCCGATGTCGTGGCCCGTTGCCGTTGATCGACGTCCCGTAACTCGCTGGCGCATCCCCCCAATCGGCAGGAGTCACGAGGGCGTAGTCTTCCGCTTCGCCGGACGTGACGAGACCACTCGGACCGACACCGGATTGATCGGCAAGACGGAACCGTGCGTACGTCGGAGTGGCGAAGGCTGGCGGCACCGAGACGTTGAAGGTGTTGACACCGACCACCACCGTCGCGTCGGTCAGAATCTGATCGCCCGGCTCGGTGAAGCTCCCGTCCCCGCCCCAATCGATCCATCCCTGCAGGCGCGTGCCGGCATTGACGGTCGGTACCGTTACTTGAATTGGTATGGTCGTACCAGGCACCGGCGTCGGGATGACGACGCCGTCCTCATCGTCCGTGGCGCTGGTGTCATCGCCCGATGCATCGAACGAGAACTTCTGGATGCCATCGCCGTCGATGCTCGCACCGAGATGGAACGTAGGGTTGCCGAGGCTGGCCAGGGTAAGGCTGTAGTTACCGGTCGTGCCAAGGGGAATGGTGCCGCCGGTCCACACCTCTTGGACCGTGTGAGCGGCCGACGCGTAGTTCGCCGGTGCGTCACCGTAATCGTACCCCGGCGGCACGACGCCCAGCGCAACCGCGGTGTTGCCAGTCGCCCGAATGGTCACGCGCGCGGAGGTCGCGCCTTCCATGAACGCGACCGTGCCTGGTCCGATGGCGCAACTCCCCGGGAGGCCTATGCCCATGCGGAGCGTGGTGGTACCAGGGGCCGCACTCAAGGTCAGTTGCTGTTCGCTCGTGCAGGCCGCGTCGCGGAGGCGATCGATGATCCGCCACGTCGTTCCGACGTCGGTGATCGTCGCGTCGATGAACTCGGACCCCGCGTTCACTTCGGCATCGGCAAAGACCAATCCTGGCAGTGGCAGCGGGTTGCCATCGAGCGTCGCAGCGCACGAGAAATCGAAGCTGTGGGTACCCGGAGTACCTGTCTTGACCGCGGCGACCAGCGTGTTTTGACCGTCGATGCCGCCGATGTTGTACAGGTTGTCGAACGAATCGCCGCCCCAATTACCGGATCTATAGGCACGCACAGATCCGGAGACGTTCTGGATCGTACACGTGACGGCGAGTGTCCTGTCCGCCACCGGATAGGTATTCGTGATGGCGGTCCCGTCCGGGATAAGAGCGTTGTCGGCGGCCCAACTGAACCAGAGAATCTGGTTGCGAAAGAGGCCACTGCCGCCGGTGGCGTACTGCGCCGCGGCATCCGGTACCGCCGTGCCGAGCACGATCGCAGTGAGCAGCAGCCATCGGACGGAAGTGCACGCGATGGCCGAAAACGACGCCAGGGATGATCTCGTCATGATGAGTGACTGCATGTTCGTTACCACTGCTCGACGTACCCTTATTGGTTCAAGACGCTTCCCCGCGAGGGTTCCTCACGAAGGTTCCGCACGTGGGTTCCCAAGGAGGTTCCGCACGTCGTTCCTCACGAGGGTTCGGTCCCAGACGTGAGTTCCTCACGAAGGTTCTGTTCCGCACGAGCGTTCCAAGGAGCGTTCGGAAGCTTCTTGCGGAACGGCACCCACGTCGGAACCGCCGTGCGGCACTGAACCTCCGTGTGGCACCATCGTGTGGAACCCTCGTGAGGCACCTCCGTGTGGAACCCTCGTGCCTCACGGAATCTCCAACGGCAGAATCTCCAGCCGCTGCACAGGTCCAGCAGGCGGCCAGTAGATCACCCGCACGCGTGGATGACCGCCAAGCCCGTTGCCGATCACGATCTCTGGTTGTCCCGGCCCGCCGCTGAGCACACCGACGGCCGTGCGGATGCCGACTGGGAAGGCCGGCAGATTGCCCGGCACGTCGCCCATGACCTCACCCGAGTCGATCTCGAAGATGCGGATCAACTCCGGGCGACCGTCATCGGGTGACAGCAACAGATCGAGTTGCCCATCACCGTTGACATCGCCCAGCGTCGGCAGCACGCCCTTCGTCGCACTGCTGACCACCACTTGCGCGACCGGTGCGCCCGTTGGCGTCCACAGCCGCAGCTCCGGCGCACGTCCGACCCCGGGCGTCGTGGCGATCCCGAAGGCGTCGAGCCAACCGGCACGACCGGGATAGACGCCGGCCGCGACACGCACCCCACCGAGGAAGCCGGCTTCATACGCGAGGAAGCTCGCGCGTGGCGTCACGCTGCTCAGGCCGACGTTGTAGACCTGCACCTCCGGCGCACGCCCAGGGCCGGCGCCGACGACCACTTCGGCCTTGCCGTCGGCATCGAGATCCGCGCACGCAACCGACGCACCGCCGAGGAAGCCGGTTTCGAATGCATCGAACGCGATGAGCTCGGTGACCACGCCGCCCACGAGGCTCAACACCCGAATCGTCGGCGCGCGGCCCGGCCCCGGCGCCGTGATCAGTTCGGCGACACCGTCGCCATTCACGTCGCAGCTGGCGAGCTGCACGCCGCCCGTGAACGGCCGTTCGTAGGCGAAGAAGCGCATGCCAGTGTCCGCACCGGTGCCGGTGAAGACCCGCACCTGCGGCGTCTCGCCCTGGCCTGCGCCGGTGAGGATTTCACCCGCGCCTGCCCCGTCGACGTTGCCGACAGCAACCCAGCGTCCGGCCATGCCGGGTGCGTAGCCGTCGAGCACGATCGTCGCGCGCTCGTTCGTCGCGTTCGGATCTCCAGGCGATCCGGTGATGCGCTGCGCGAACAGCTCCACCGCACTCGGCGTCAGCAACCGCACCGTCATGTCGAGTGCGACGGTCTGCCCCGGCTGCACGACGCCGGTGTCCCACACGCCAGACGAGGGACCGCTCGGCGACACCCAGCCCTGGGCCAGCTGCACGTCGACGATTTCGATCGTGTTCGCGGTATCGAGGATCAACGCGTACTGCCCGCGCGTCGCGGCCGGACCGTGGTTGGTGGCCCAGAACCGCATCGGCACCGGCACGCCGACGCGGGTCGGCAACGTGGTACCGACGACACCCTCGCTGAGCGCGCCCGCTTGCACCGACAAATCGCCCACCGGCGAGGTGCCGTCGTGCACGAACAGATAGGCGTCGATGACGTTGTTGGGGTGATGGACGTCCTCGTTCTGGGGCCACGTCCAGAAGCAGCTCCAGAGAATCTGGCCTGTCGGCGTCCCAGGTGCGACGCGCACGGTGAACTCCACGACGTGCGATTCCCCCGGCTTCATCAGGCCGGGCCAGGTGACGAGCAGCGGCACGGTTGCCGCACCCGGAATCGGATAGCCCGTCACTGGATCTGGCGCCGGCGGATTCCCCGGCGTGTTGGCGATGCCGCCCGCGCTCGGCGTCACCGACACGAACGTGGTGCCCGGCGGAATCATCCCGGTGATGTAGGGATTGATCGCGACACCCGACCCGAGGTTGCGCGTGCGCAGGCGGAACGTGAGCAACCCGTTCGGCGGCGCCACACCCGGGAACTCCTGCGTGATCTGCAGATCTACCGGTGTCGGCGTCGGCAGCGACGGGTTGAATTCAACGGCGCTGTTGTTGTTCGGGTTCGGATCCCCGGTTCCGGCCGGCGGCAGAATCGTCGCCGCGTTCGTCAGACGGCCACTGGTCCCCGCCGGCACCAGGGCCGTGATCGTGAACGTCACCGTACCACCGGGCCCGATGTCTACGAGCGCATCGAGGTTGCCGCTGCCGCTCGCCGCGGGACACGTCCCGTTCACCGCACTGCACGTCCACGTTGGATTCTGCAGCACCGCTGGGAGACCATCGCGCACACGCCCGCCGAACAGCGTGCTCGGTCCGGCGTTGCTCGCGACAATCGTGTAGGTGATGGGCGAGCCCGGCACATACGGATTGGGCGCGCTCGTCTTCGTCAGGCTGAGATCGGCCAACGCGTTCGCGCCGAGCGTCACCGCCGACAGGTTGTTCGCGTGGTTCGGATCGTTGATCCCGATCGGTGGCGCCACGGTCGCGGTGTTCGTCAACGGCCCGCTCGTGTCGGGCGCCACCGTGCCGGTCACCGTGAACGTGACCGCGCCGCCCACCGGCAGATCGACATACGTGTCGATCATGCTCAGGCCGCTGGGCACCGTGCAGGCTGCCGCACCAGCCGTCGGCGCGCAGCTCCACGTGAAGTCGCTCAGCGCCGCCGGGAAGAGATCCTGCACGTGCGCGTGCGGCACATCGCTCGGGCCGGCGTTGCTCACCACGATGGTGAACGACAGCGGCTGGCCGGACACGTATGGATTCATCGAGGCCGTCTTGACGACGGAGAGATCCGCCAGCGGCGCGCCGCCGCTGTTCACGGTCGATTGGTTGTTACCCGGCACCGGATCCGTGACGTCCACGGGCTCAGTCACCTGGGCGATGTTCGAGACGATGCCGGTCGCGCTCGGCAGCGCCGTTCCGCTGATCGTGAACGTGGCCGTGGTGCCCACTGGCAACGTGACCAGCGCGTCGACGACGTTGACACCGGTGGCGGTGGCACAGGATGCGCCGGTCCCCGCCGCCGCGCAGGTCCACGTGGCACCGGTGATCACCCCGGGCAGCGTGTCGCTGATGCGTGCGTTGGTGACGTCGCTCGGCCCGAAGTTCTGCACCAGCAGCGTGTAGGCGATCCCCGCCCCTGGCACGTAAGGATCCGGACTCTGCAGCTTCGTGATCGCCAGATCCGCGATGAGAGCCGGTGGATTCTCGTACGTCGTCGTGTTGTTCGGCTTGTTCGGATCGTGCGTGTCCGTCGGCGGCGTGAACGTGACCGAGTTGTTCGCGCTGCTGGTGTAGCTCGACGGCACGGTCCCAGTGCTGGTGAACGTCGCCGATCCACCTGCGGGCAGGTCGACCAACACATTGATGTTGCCGGCGCCGCTGGTCGTGCCGCAGACCGCGCCGGTGCTCGGCACACACGTCCACGTGAACCCGGCAAACGCCGCCGGGAACGTATCCTGGACGCGCCCGCCCACAACGTCACTCGGGCCGGCATTGCTCGCCACGATCGTGTAGGTCAGCGTGCGACCCGGCACGAAGGGGCTCGGCGTCGCCGTCTTCGATACCTGCAGGTCGGCGACGATGTTCGCGTTGTTGACGTCCGTCGCTTCGTTGTTGCCCGGCGTCGGATCGAACACACCCGCCGGCTCCGTCACCGTCGCCGTGTTGGTCAGTACGCCGGTCGTGCTCGGGTCGACCGTGCCTGTCACCAGGAAGGTCACTGACCCACCCGATGGCAGATTTACTGTCGCGTTGATGTCGCCGCTCCCGCCGGCGGAGCCACACGCCGTGGTGCCGCCCGTGTTCGGGGTACAGGTCCAGGTGACCCCGGAGAGTGCCGACGGCATCGTGTCGACCACCGTCGCGTCAGCCACCGCGCTAGGTCCGACATTCGACACGATGATGGTGTAGGTCAGCGCGGTGCCCGGCACGTACGGGTTCGGCGTGCTCACCTTGCTGATCGTCAGGTCCGCCTTCGCCAGCACCTGCGTCGGCTGGAGCGCGACGTTGTTGGCCAGGTCCGGATCGAACTCGCTGGCGCTCACGGCGGCCGTGTTCGTGACGAACTGAGCATCGTTCGGCGCGCGGAGCGTGACTGTAATTGGTGTAGCCGCGCCGATGCCGAGCGACGGTAGCGTGCACACGAGCGTCGAGCCGTTCGGACCGCACGACCAGCCCGCGCCCGATGCCGACACGAACGTTGTCGCCGCTGGCAGCGTATCGTCGACGCGCACGTTGGTTGCCGGGAACGGGCCTGCGTTCGAGACATTGATGGTGTAGACGATGTCGTCGCCGGCGTTGACCGGATCGACGGCGTCGACCTTGGTGATCGACAGGTCGGCCAGGATCGGCGTGCTCGGGGCCGATGCCGAGTTGTTCGTCTGGTTCGGCTCGCTGGCGCCCGCCGGTGCGGTGACCGTGGCCGTGTTCGTCACGGCCGTCGTCGTCTGCGTCGGGATACCACTCGCGAAGAACGTGATGGTGCCGCCTACCGGCACGTCGACGAGGACGTTGATGTTGCCGGTGCCGCTCGGCGTGGCGCAGGTCGCGCCGTTCACGCCGCCGCACGTCCATATGAAGCCGCTCATCGGCGCGGGCAGCGTGTCCAGCACCTGCGCGCCGATCGCATCGCTCGGACCGGTGTTGGTGACGGTGATCGTATAGGTCACCGCCGTCCCCGGCCGGTACGGCTCTGGTGTGCTCGTCTTCACGATCGCCAGATCGACGACCGGACTTGGAGCACTGTTCACCGTGTCGATGTTGTTGGTCTGATCCGGGTCGGTCACCGTGCTCGTGGCGGTGATGGTCGCCGTATTCGTCAGCGTGCCCGTAGCGCTCGAGCCGACCGTTCCGGTGATGGTGAACGTGGCCGACGCGCCGCTTGGCAAGCTCACCATCGCGTCGATGACGTTGACGCCGCTCGGCGTGTGGCACACTGCGGCGCCCGACGTCGGCGCACAGGTCCACGACACCCCCGTCACCGCCGACGGCAGCGTGTCCTGCACGCGCGAGAACGGTGCGTCGCTCGGGCCGTTGTTCCTGACCACGAGCGTGTAGATCAGGCTGGCGCCAGGCACGTACGGATCGGGGGCTTGCGCCTTGATGATCGCGAGATCCGCAATCGCCCCGGTCGGGTTGTTGTCGCTCGCCGCGTTGTTGCCCTGCACCGGATCGGTCACCGACGGCGGCTCCGTGATCGTGGCCGTGTTGGTGACGATGCCCGTAAGGCTCGGGCTCACGGTGCCGCTGGCCGTAAACGTCGCGGTGCCGCCGACCGGCAGGTCGACGATCGCGTCGATGTCACCTGCGCCGCTCGGGGTCACGCAGGCGGCGCCCGAGGCCGCCGCACACGTCCAGGTGAAGCCGCTGAACGGCGCCGGCCATTGGTCGCGCACGCGCGCGCCGAGCGCATCGCTCGGCCCGACGTTGGAGACGACCATGGTGTAGGTCAACGGCGAGCCCGGCACGTACGGATTGGGCGAGCTCACCTTCGTAATCCGCAGATCCGCGAGCGGTCCGGCCGGATTGATGTCCGTCGCCTCGTTGTTGCCCTGCACTGGATCCGGGACGTTCGACGAGACCCTCGCCGTGTTCACCAACGCGCCCACCGTGCCGGACGCCAGCGTCCCGGTCACGAGGAACGTCGTCGATCCTCCGACCGGGAGATCCACCAACGTGTTGATCGACGGACCGGTTCCGCTAGCGGCACTGCACGCGGCGCCGCTATTGGCCGTGCACGTCCAGCTGAAGCCGGCAAGAGGGGCCGGTAGCGCATCGTTGACCGCCGCGCCGACGACGTTGCTCGGCCCGAGGTTCGACACGATGATCGTGTAGGTGAACGGCGTCCCCGGCACGTACGGGTTCGGCGTACTCACCTTCGTGATCGCGAGATCGGCGAGCCCGGTAATCGTCGTCGGCTCGCTGGCGGTGTTGTTCGCCAGATTCGGATCGACCTCCGCGGCGGTAACCGTCGCAGTGTTGGTGATCACCCCAGGCTGGTTCGGCGCGCGCAGCGTCACCGTGATCGTCGACGGCGGGCCGACGCCGAGCGACGGCATCGTGCATCCGATCGTCGGCATCGTGAGGCTGCACGTCCACCCGGCGCCCGACGCCGAGATGTATGTCGTTCCGGCCGGCAGTGGATCGCTGACCGAGACGTTCGTGGCCGGGAACGCGCCCGCATTGGTCGCCGTCAGCGTGTAGACGATGATGTCCGCCGCGTTCACCGGGTCGACCGCGTCGACCTTGGTGATCGAGAGGTCGGCATAGATCGGCGTGCTGACCGCAGACGAGGTGTTGTTCGTCGAATTGAGATCGTTCGTGCCCAACGGCGGCGTCACCGTCGCGACGTTCGTCACCGTCACCGTGGTCGACACCGGCACGATGCCCGAGGCGCTGAACGTGATCACGCCACCGACCGGCACGTTCACCAGCGCATCGATCACGCTCGCGCCGCTGGCGATGCCACACGTCGCGCCGCCTGTGCCGGCGCATGTCCACGTGAAGCCGCTCATCGGACCCGGGAAGGTGTCCTGCACGCGCGCGCCGACCACGTTGCTCGGGCCGGCATTGGTGATTGTGATCGTGTAGGCCACCGTAGTGCCCGGACGATACGGTTCCGGTGAGACGAGCTTGAGGATGCCGAGATCGGCTTGCGGCGCCGGACCGCTGTTCACCGTCGCGGTGTTGTTGCCGTAGTTGGAATCCGTGACCCCGCTCGCCGGCGAGACGGTGGCCGTGTTGGTCAGGACGCCGGTCTGTCCAGCCGGCACGTTCGCGGTGACCGTGAAGGTCGCCGAGGTGCCGACCGGCAGGGTCACCAACGCGTCGACCGTCGTTGCCCCACTCGGTGTCGCACACGACGCGCCCCCGCCGCTCGCGGCGCACGTCCAGGCGACGCCGGTCAAGCCCGCGGGCGGCGCGTCCTGCACGCGCGAGTTCGGCGCATCGCTCGGGCCGTTGTTGGTGACGACGATCGTGTAGGTGAGCGGTGACCCAGGCGTATAAGGATCCGGAGTCTGCGCCTTGGTGATCGCGAGATCCGCGATCGCGTTGGTCGGATTGTTATCCGTCGCGATGTTGTTGCCCTGCACCGGGTCCGTCACCGTCGCCGGCTCGGTGATCGTCGCCGTGTTGGTCACCACGCCGGTGAGGCTTGCGGGCACCATGCCCGTACCGGTGAACGTCGCACTGCTGCCCGCCGGCAGATCGACGAGTGCATCGATGTTGCCCGATCCGCTCGGCGTTTGGCACACCGCGCCACCGCCGTTCGGCGCGCACGTCCACGTGAAGCTGGCAAACGGTGCCGGCCACGTGTCTCGCACGCGCGAGCCTGGCGCATTGCTGGGACCGGCGTTGGTGACAACGATGGTGTAGGTCAGCGGCTGCCCCGGCACGTACGGATTCGGCGAGCTCACCTTGGTGATCCGCAGATCCGCCTGCGGGCCCGCGGGATTGAGATCGGTCGCCGAGTTGTTGCCCGGCACCGAATCCGTCACACCTGCCGGCACCGCCACATTCGCGGTGTTCGACAACTGACCCGTCGTGCCCGGTGGCATCGTTCCGGTCACGGTGAACGTCGTCGACCCGCCCACCGGCAGATCGACCGTCGCGTTGATCGCCGGTGCGGTGCCGCTCGGCGTCACGCACACCCCGCCGTTGTTCGCCGCGCACGTCCACGTGAACAAGGCGAGGGCCGCAGGCAGCGTATCGGTGACCGTCGCACCGGTGACGTTGCTCGGTCCGAGGTTGGTCGCGACGATGGTGTAGCTGAACGCCGCGCCCGGCACGTACGGATTCGGCGTGCTGGCCTTGGTAATCGCGAGGTCGGCTTGAAGCGCGGGTGTGTCCGTGTCCGTCGCGTTGTTGTTCGCGCCGTTCGTGTCGGTCACGCCTACAGGCGCCGCCACCGTGGCGGTATTGACCAGGTTGCCAGCAAACGAGGACGGCACGGTCCATGTCAGCGTGTAGGTGACCGTGGCGTTGACCGGAAGGTTCGCGGTCGTATTGATCGCACCTGTGCCGCTCGGCGCGCCGCACACGCCGCCGCCTGTGACGGCGCCGCACGTCCAGCTCGCCGTCGTGATGCTGGCCGGCAACGCGTCGGTGATCACCGCGCCGGTTACCGCGCTCGGCCCGGTATTGCTGACGACGATGGCGTAGGTGACGTTCGTGCCCGGCGTAAAGGTCGGACTGCCATCGGTCTTGGTGACGGCCAAGTCTGCCTGTGGCGCTGGCGCGTCGACGTCCTGCGCCGTATTGTTGCTGGGATCGCTATCGCCACCCGCCATCGTCACCGTGACAATGTTCGTCAGGTTTCCTGTCGCCGTGGGCGGCATCGCCATCGTCACCGTGTAGGTCGCGGTGGCGCCGACGGGAAGGTTGGCGGTCGTATTGAGCGCGCCCGTGCCGCTCGCAGCACCGCACGCACCGCCGCCTGCCGCGACACAGGTCCAGTTCGCGGTCGTGATGCCTGCGGGCAGCGGGTCGCTGATCTGCGCGCCGGTCGCCAGCAGCGGACCGTTGTTGGTGACGACGATCGTGTAGACGACGTTCGTGCCGGGCGTGTAGGTCGCGCTCCCGTCAGTCTTGGTCACCGCTAGATCAGTTGTGGTTGGCAGTGGGCAGCCGGTCACGAATTCCGGTAGCCCGGCGATCGCCTGGGTGCCGGTCGCCAAGGTCTGCCCGGTGAGCTGGAACTGAACGTTCGCCGGGTTGGGGTCCTCGGGAAGGTTGAGCACGCTGAGCGAGCTCGTACTCGTGTTCGCGATGTACATCTTCCCGTCCGGCCCGCGACGGATTTGCGAAAACGGACTGTTGGTCGTCACGAACTGGGCATTGGCTTCGAGCGTCGCCTGCGTCGTGTTCGCGACGATGTCGTAGCGATAGAGGCCGTCCGTGGCCGCGGGACCTGCTCCCGTCGTCACATAGACGTACCGGCCCGACGGAGAGAAGTCTGCGCCATAGGCAACCCCGGAGTTGGCTGGCATCAGCCAGGACACCCTCGGGACAACCTGCCCGGTGGCCGCGTTGAAGTCCAATAGGTAGAGACGGGCCTGTCCCGGATTCGGCGCGCTGAGGAACAGGATCTGCGACAGGTCCGGGCTGATCTGAATACGGTGGAAGCCGCTCAAGCCGGCGTTCGCGTTGGGCAGGGCGGTGACGACCGCCGTCCCGGTGACGGGACCGCTGCCGTTGAACGCGTAGGCCAGGAAGTTCGGCGAGCCCGCGGTGCTGGTCAGGACCCAGAAGCCGGTGCCGTTGGCGTCGGGGACGGCGTTGAGGGCTTCGAACGCCGTGTTGGCCGCGCCCAGCGTCAAGTTCTTCCTGCCCGCCACGACGTCCCCAAGGCCGCCGTTCAGCGACATGTCCACTTCGCTGTATCGCAACTGTGCAGCGGTGTGACTGGAATCGGTCGTCACGACGAAATGCACGCCCGGCCGGCCCATCGCCGGGAACGCGGCGACGGTCTGCGTTGCCGACGGGTTGCCCAACAGGCCCGTGCCGTTCGGCATCGGCTGGTTGTTGCGGTTGTAGATCGTAGTGCCGTTGGACCAGAACTGCAGTTGGCCCAACGTATCGGTGACTACGGTGGAGCCTTCCGGTGTACTGCCCGCGCCAGTAACTCCCGTCGGCGGGCCCAACGCCGCCGCGCCGAAATCGAGGCCGGCCTGGGTCCCGAAGAACCAGTGGCGCTGCGTCAGCCGAACCTGGTCGGGCGTGCACGTCTGCAGCGCCGGCACGAACAGCGTGTCCGTATCGATCGCCGTGTTGTTGGCAGAGTTCGTCTCGCTCAGCCCGGGCGGCGGCGACACAATGGCGGTGTTCACCAGGTTGCTGGAAAAGCTCGTCGGCACCGTCATCGTCAGCGTGTAGGTGACGGACCCACCGACGGGCAGATTCGCGGTCGTGTTGATCCCGCCCGTGCCGCTCGGCGCGCCGCAGGCGCCACCGCCGGCGGTCGTCGCACACGTCCAGCTCGCGGTCGTGATGCCTGCGGGCAACGGGTCGCTGACCGACGCGCCGGTCGCGACGAGCGGCCCGTTGTTGGCGACGACAACCGAATAGGTGACGTTCGTGCCCGGCGCGTACCGCGAGCTGTTGTCGGTCTTGGTGATACTGAGATCGGTGGACGTCGGCACGGGACAGCCGGTCACGGTCTGCGGCAGGCCGTAGCGGCTGATGGCGCCGGCGGCAAGGGCGAATCCGCCTTCGACGAAGCCGGGCGAGACCGCATCCGGTGTGTTGACCACGCTGATAGTGCCGGTGCCGTAGGCGGCGACGTACATGCGCCCGTCGGGCCCACGCCGAACTTGTCCGCCGTCTTGCGCCACCGGAGAATTGGCGTCGATGGTGCCCAAGTCCTCCTCGGTGAGCTTGACCTGCGCTCCAGTAGTCGCGCCGGCAATGTGATAGCGGTAGAGCCGGCCTCCGGTGTTGAGATTCGACGCGTACACGTAGTCCCCAGACGGTGAGAAGTCCGCGGAATACGGGACAGTACCTACAGGCGCCCCTACGCTCCACGACAGTCGCTGGGTGATCTGCCCTGTGGCGGCATCGAAGGCCAACAGGCGGAGCAACCCAGAAGTGCTGGTGCCTGTCATCGCCACGAGTTGGGTGAGATCGGCTGAAAAATTGAGCGTGCCGAGCAGGTTGCCATTGGCACTCGGCAAGGTACTGGTGGTGACTGGGCCGGTAGGACCGTTGCTGTCGAACTCGTAGGCAAGAATGTTCGTCGAGCCATTCGTGTAGGTGATCACCCAGAAGCCGGTGCCGTCGGCGTTGGGGACGGCCGTCAATGCCTCGGAGGCGGTGTTGTCGGCGCCAAGCGACAGGTTCTTCTGTGCCGCTACGACGTCTCCCAAGCCTCCGTTGAGCGACATGTCGACGACGGAGTAATAGAGCTGATTGTTTGGCCCTGTCGCGGCAAAGAAGACGTCCGTGCTGGTGGTCACGACAAAGTACTTGCCCGGCTGGCCGAGTGCGGGAAAGGCCGCGACGGTCTGGGTGGCGGATGGAGCCCCCAACAGCCCAGTGCCGTTCGGCATCGCATTACCGTTGCGATCGAATACGCTCTGGCCGTTGGACCAGAACTGCAGCTGCCCACCGCTATCCGTGACAACGGTGGAGCCCTCAGAGTTGTTCGAGGAGTTGCCCAGGATGGGCGTCGCAGTGGTCCCGGTCGTGCCGAAGTCGATGCCACCGCTCTGACCGAAGAACCAGTAGCGCTGGGTTGCGCGCGTCTCAGGAGGAGTGCAGGTGTTGAGCGGCGGCTGCGCCCATTGCACGATGACGAGACCATCCCCGCCGACGAGACCAACCGTCGCGGTACCAACGCCGACACCGGCGAGGTACTGAGGCTCGGTCGTTCGAGGGGGATTCTTGACCGTGAGATTCGGGACTGACGGCGCCTCGCTGCCGGGCAGGTTGGCCGTCGCGCTCACGCCCAGAGCGACGAAGTTGCTGCCGCCATTTGCGCTCGTCAAGGGACAACCGGCGTTCGTCGACAGCCGGCCTGTACCCGCGCCACCGAGGTATCCACCGCCGCCGCCGGTCGGGTTCGATCCGCCGAGGCCGTTGAACGCTCCGGTTACACCGCGCATGTCCGGCATGGTGCCCGCGAAGGCATTGCCGCCGGCGCCGCCCGCTGCGCTGCCAACGCCGCACGAGTTGGTGCCTTCGCCGGCGCCTGCGCCGCCGGCAATCAGGACCGCTCGAGCATTGTCCGTGGCAAGCACGGGCGCCGCACCCGCGAACAGCCCCGAGAGGCCGCCGCCACCGCCGCCATCGACGTAGGCACCCCCACGAATCGGTGCGCATGCCCCTCCAAACCCATAGGCAGCGGCACATCGCGTGGAGCTGCCCGGCATGCCGTCACCACCGCCACCCTCGCCGGTCATGACGACGTACTGGCTTCCTGGTGTCACGACAAGCACGCCTTCGACGTATCCACCCGAGCCTCCGGGTGCGCCGATCGTCGGGGATGCACTGCTGCCTCCAGCTCCGGCGCCCCACGCCTTTACCTTGATGGCGGTCACGTCAGGCGGAACGGTCAACGCCTGATCGGCGCCGGTGTACACATACGCGCGGCACGTGGTATAGCCGGGATCGGGCGCGCAGGCGACCTGCGCCTCGCCTTGCGTCGGGAAGAGAACGAGCGCGCCGAGAAACGGCACAACCAGCGCGGCGGCATCTCGTGCCGCCCGGCCGAGTCCGCGCGCGCGCATCTTCCAGTGATGTCCGACGAGGGAGTGTCTTTGCGTCTGCATATGCGTCATTCGCCGTGTCCGGCCAACTCGTGCCCACCAGCGTCTTTGTGTCGTGTCATCGCGTATCGCCCGAGGAGATCCACCAGCTCTCGGTGATCGAAGTGCCTCGCGATGCCCAACGCGGTCCATCCGCGCTCGTCGCCCAGGTGTACGTCTGCGCCGCGCGACAACAGCAGCCGGACGATGTCCACATGGCGCCAGAGCGTGGCCTTCATCAACGCCGTCGATCCGTCCGCCGCCCGCGCGTTCACATCCGCGCCCGCATCGAGCAGCGCTTCGACCAGCTCGCGCGATCCACCGATGGCGGCAACGAGCAATGGGAACCAGCCGGCCTCGTCTGTCCCGCTCGGGTTGGCGCCAACACCCAGCAGCGCCCGCACCGTCAACAGCTCGCCCGAAGCCGCGGCATCGATCAGCTCTTTCACGCGCTCCATTCGCTTTCCGCCTTCGCACCTCCCGCCTTCGCGCCCGGCGCTTCCGCCTTCGCGCTTCCGCGCGAGGGCGGACAAGACGGCGAACAGCCGGCGAGACAGGCTCCGCTTTCGCACCTTCGGTGCTACAGCGAGACAGGCCGCCGACAGGTGCCCGCGGCCGGATCAAAGGCAACAGCCGTTCCGCCTCAGCCGTGCGAGCCGTAACGCGCTGATATCACTGGGTTTGAAAGCGATGTGCACGCGCTGTCACAGGCGCGGGGATGTGCACGTGGCACGTGCCACGGTGTGCCAGGGGTGTGTCAGGGACAGCTACTGAGACAGTTCCACACGAGGGTTCCTCACGGAGGTTCCTCACGGAGGTTCCTCACGGAGGTTCCTCACGGAGGTTCCGCACGCACGTGGCCCACAAGGGTTCGGTTCCGGACAGTAGTTCCTCACGGAGGTGCGGTTCCACACGAGGTTCAAACGAGGGTTCAAACAAGCGTTCGGAACCTTTGCGTGGAACAGAACACCCGTTTGGAACCTTCGTTGTGGAACCGAACCTTCGTTGTGGAACCGAACCTTCGTGCGGAACCGACGTCCGGAACGCCTGTGGGGAACCTTCGTGCGGAACTACTGTGGTTCGTCGAGTCCGTGTTCGGCCAGCCGTCGGTACAACGTGCGGCGGCTGATGCCGAGTAGGCGCGCGGCTTCGGTGCGGTTGCCGCCCGCACGGCGCAGCGCCTGGACGAGGCGGTCACGCTCGCCGTCTCCTTCAAGAGGCGCTTCGTCCGATCGCGCAGCAGCGCGTCCGTTGAGGATGTCGGCGGGAAGGTCCTCGAGTCGGACGATATCGCCCTGCGCGTTCACCAGCGCGCGCTCGATTACGGCCTTGAGCTCGCGGACGTTGCCGGGCCACGAGTGGCGCAGCAGCGCGTCGGCGGCGTTGCGGCTGATGTGCGGCGTCGGCCGTCCGCTCTGTCGTGCGGCTTGCTTCAGGAAGGCGTCGACCAACAGCGGCACGTCGTCCACCCGCGCGCGCAGCGGGGGCACGAGGATGGTGGCGACGCGGATGCGGTACAGCAGATCCTCGCGGAAGCGTCCGGCTTCCACTTCCTGGGTCAGGTCACGGTGGGTCGCGGCGAGAAATCGGACGTCGACGCGGCGCGGCTGGGAGTCGCCCAGGCGGGTGATCTCGCGCTCCTGCAGCACGCGCAGCAGCCCCACTTGCACGTTCAGCGGCATGTCGCCGATCTCGTCGAGAAACAGCGTGCCGCCATGCGCCGCTTCGAACACGCCCTGCTGATCCTCGACGGCGCCGGTGAATGCGCCGCGGCGATGACCAAAGAGTTGGCTGACTACCAGTGACTCCGACAGCCCGGCGGCGTTGACGGCGATGAACGGCCGGCTCGCGCGCGGGCTGCCGCGATGGATGGCACGCGCCACCAGCTCCTTGCCGACGCCGGTCTCGCCCTGGATCAAGACGGTGGAATCGACGCGCGCGACGTCTCGGATCTGCTTGAACACCAGGTGCATGTCGGTGCTGCGACCGACCAGCCCGTGGGAGCCGTCGGTGAGTCCGTCCGCGGGCAGCGCCGACATCTCGGTGACGTCATATATATAGAGAATCCGGCCGTCACCAGGCGGCGGCTCGCTCCGGACGTCGATCTCCGCCCAGTAGCGTTTGCCGCCGATCACCATCTGCACCGGGACACGCCCATCCGACGTCGACAGCGCGTCGACGCGCGTCTTGAGCTGCGCTCGATCGGCGGCGACGACTGGCAGGCACTCGGACCACGGGCGGCCGACCAGCGCCCGTTCGTCCTGACCCAGGATGCGCAGCGCGGACGTGCTCGCGTAGTGAACGATGCCGCGGGCGCTCAGCACGAGCACCCCGATATCGAGCTGGTTGAGCACGGCGAGTACCTGCCCGTGCGCCTGGTCGACCTCCTGCTTCGCCGTGGTCAGTGCCTGATTGGCAGTGGAGAGGCGTTCGTGGGCCACTGAGAGATCGGCGGTCCGCCCGGCGACGGCCTGTTCGAGCTCCGCGGCTCGGCGCCGCAAGCCGTGGACGTACCATCGTCCGGCGGCGGCAACGCAGCCGAATGCGAGCACACCGAGCGCGATCCGAAACGACACTCGCTGATAGAACAGCGGCTGCAGCATCAACGTTACCGCCGCGGGCGGCTCGGACCAGGCTCCCTCGCTGTGGCGTGCCGTGACGAGAAAGCGATAGCGGCCAGGACTCAGGTTGGCGAACGAGACCGTGCGGCGGTTGCCGACGTCGATTCGCTCGGCACTGTGGCCCTCCAGCTCATATCGGAACTGGACGAGCTCAGGTTTCGCAAACGCAGGCGCGGTATAGCGAATCTCGAGGTCACGCGCACCTGGCGGCACGATGATGTCTCCGCGCGTCGGCCTCTCGACGCCGTCGATGACGACGGCTTCGACCTGCGGCGGTGGCGGCGGCACCTGGGATGCCAGACGCGCGGGATCGATGCGCGCGACGCCATGCTGTGTCGGAAAGTATAGCGCGCCGTCGGCCGTGCGCCACCCGGCCGGCTGGGCCATGCCGTTGCACTCGGCGCTGCGCATGCCGTCCGCCTCGCCGAACACCGTCACGTCGGCCGTCGTCTCTCGGCCGTCCGCGACGGCATCAAGGTCCCGCTTCGAGACGCGTCTGATGCCGCGGTCACCTGACAACCAGAGGAACTGCTGCTCGTCCTCGATGATGCGGTGCACCGACGTGTCGAGGACGCCGCCGAGCACGCCGTACGAGGTGAAGACACCGTCCTTGAACCGCGCGAGCCCGCCGCCGTACGAGCCGAGCCACACAACGCCGTCGGCATCGATGTGGATCGCCCGCACCGGGCCGGGCGGCGCGCCGTCCGCAACGCGAAAACTGGTGAAGCCGCCGTTGTGATAGCGGCTGATGCCGTCGGCCGTGCCGATCCAGAGCCCGCCTCCACGATCGCCAATGATGGATCGTACATCGTCGTCGACGAGACCATCGGCAGTTCGCAGACGCATCCACTGCCCGTCGCGGAATCGGTGCACTCCGTGATTGCTTCCCAGCCAGAGCGTACTGGCGTCCTGGCGGTAGATGACCGCGAAGTCGTCATGGATGCGCTCGTCGGGAGCAGGCCAAAGAACGGTTTGGAAGCGTCCGGTCGCCGTGTCGAGACGTCGCAGCTTCCCTCCATACCCGCCCACCCAGAGCGTCCCGTCCGGGTCCCCGAGTAGAGACATGGTGTGGTCCGGTCCCGGATATTCGGTGAGCTTGCCGTCGCGCAGGGCCATGAGGCCCCTCCCGGTATTGCAGTAGGCGGCGATCCAGATCGTCCGGTCCGGCGTCTCGGTGATCGCGCCGATGTTGTCACAGGGCAGCCCGTTCTCGTGGCCGAATGTGCTCACGCGCGCGGGTGCGAGCCGATAGATTCCGCCACGGACACCGCGGGCCCCAAACCAGATATGACCTTCGCGGTCTTCGGTGAAGGCGTTCACGAAGATCGGTTCCGCGTTGCCACCGCTCGAGAGCGTGGCCATCGACATGGCGCCGTCAGCGCCGTACGAGAACAAACGGCCCTTCACGGCCACCCAGAGCACACCTCGACTGTCTTCGAAGATCTGGTCGATCGGTAGCGCCGGTACGTTCGAGTCGATGGCGATGCGGCCGGTGGCGCGGTTGAGAGACGCCAGCCCACGGAGGGTGCCGATCCACACGCGTCCGCGGCGATCTTCGACGACCGTGACGATGTCATCGGATGGAAGCCCGTCACGCGTGGTGAGCGTTCGGATGATCCGATCGCGCCATTCGACGAGCCCGGTGCCCGTCAGGATCCACATCGTGCCCTCAGCAGACGGCGCCAGTCGCTTGGGGCCCTCCACTGTGGGCATGACACTCCACGTCGCTCCGTCGCGCCACAGGACTTGATACCGCGTAACGACCCACAGCCGTCCTTGGCGGTCGGTCCGAATGTCCGAAATGATGTTGGGCGATACGTCGACTGGCAGCCGTTCGGTGGTGAACACGCCGTCACGGTAGCGCGCCAGTCCGGCCGCGGTGCCTATCCACAACGTGCCTTCGGCATCTTCGTGCAGCACTCCGATCTGGTCGGACGGCAGATCGGGTGTGTTGACGATGTTGAACGTCTTGAACGTCACGCCGTCGAACCGCGCGAGGCCGGCGTTCAAGGTGCCGATCCAGAGATAGCCATCGCGCGTCTGGGCGAGCGCGTCGACCGAGTTGTGCGGCAACCCCTCGGCAGTCCCCCAACGCTTCATCACATAGCCGGGGACCGGTTGATCGGCCTGCTGCGCACGACCGACGGTCGCCAGACACGCGGTGGCAAGCAGAACGACGAGGAGCGGCGGAACGTGGGGGCGCGGCATCAACAGCCGATGCGAGAACGGCTCGTGTTGTAACTCAAGATCGAATGGCCGTCAAGGCGAGCTGGTTTTCGAGTGGAGTGTCATGAGCGAGTCGAATGATAAGCTCACGCGCCAATGGTGTGTCTCCGAACCGCGATACAAGTGCTCATCTTCATCTGTCTATTTGGGTCGGCCGCTCGTCCCGCGACCGGCCAGACCTACCAGGGTGGTGTCCGCGGCACCATCACGGATGCCGGCGGCGTGATTCCATCCGCGGCCGTAGAGATCATCGAAGAGGCCACCGGTCAGATCCGCGTCACTTCCAGCAATGAACGCGGCGATTACGTCTTCGCGAGCGTACTCCCCGGCACCTACACACTGCGCGTCTCGGTGCCCGGTTACAAGGTCCATCAGCGTACGGGCCTCACTGTCGGCACGCAGACGTTCATGACCAGCGACGTCAAGCTGGAGCCCGGCGACATCGCCGAACAGGTCAGGGTCGAAGCTTCGATACCGATCGTCGATCGATCGAATGCCTCGGTGAGCACACTGATCGATCGTCAGCGGCTGCAGGTGTTGCCGACATCGGGTCGCAACGTCTTTCTCTTCTCGACTCACACGCCGACGGTGATCTCGACGGGGAATCCGGAATTCACCCGACAGCAGGACCAAGGCAACAACGCGTTGGTCTCCATTGGCGGGGGTCTACGCCGCGGCAACAGCTACACCATCGACGGCGTGCCGATCGTCGACCTGATCAATCGTGCGGTGTTCATTCCCAGCCTCGAAGCGGTCGAGGAGATGCGCCTGCAGGTGAGCGCGTACGACGCGGAAATCGGACGCACCTCGGGTGGCGTTTTCAACGTCACCACGCGATCGGGATCGAACGCGTGGCACGGCAGCGGTCTGTACCAGAACCGACCGGGTTGGGGCACGAGCGGTCTGTTCTTCGCCGAGAAGAGCGACGTGCCGAAGGCCGATACCTTCTACCACTTGTATGGTGGATCCGTCGGGGGTCCGATCGTCGAGAATCGCACCTTCTTCTGGGCCAGCACCGAAGGTTATCGCACCGAAGTGCAACGGAACACGGTCCAGACCCTGCCGACGGAGGCCGAGCGACGCGGCGACTTCTCGCAGTCAGACGTCACGATCTACGACCCGCTGACGACAAGGCCCGATCCCGCCGATCCGACCCGGCTCATTCGCGATCCCTTTCCGGGAAATCGCATCCCCAGCGATCGCTTGAACCCGGTCGCGCAGGCGATGCTGGCGCACGTCCCACTGCCAACGTCCGGCAAATCACGAACTGCCACGGCGGGCGTGAGAGATGCCGCCGATCAGGTCACGGGCAAAGTGACGCACCGCTGGAGCGATCGCGTCACGACGTCGGGTTTGTACGCATGGTATGGGTCGACCGAGCCCGACTCGCGGTTCTTCGGAAAGAGGCTGTTCGAGAACCCTGCCGACCCTGGCGAGGGCGCGTTGGTCCGGCGCACACACGTGCTTGCGCTCAACACCATCTGGACGCCATCCGATCGCACCACCGTCGCGATGCGCTACGGCCTGACGCGCTTTCTCGACGATAGCCGCGCGGCATCGTTCGATCCGGCGCAGCTCGGATTCGATCCCGCGTTCCGGGCCATCGTGCCCGTGTCGACGTTCCCCGGCATCAACGTGAGCGACTACGGCCGCGGCGGCCTGTTCTTGGCTGGGCGCGAAGACGACACGGCGAACTACTACTCCCAGATTGTCAGTTCGACCGTGACCACGCTGCTCGGGCGGCACACGGTGCGCATCGGTGGCGATTTCCGATCGACCGGCGTCCGACTCAGTCACCCGGGCGGCAGCGGCGGCTATGGCTTCACGCGCGATTTCACGTTTGGACCGAACCCCAACACGCCCACGGCCGGAACCGGTGATGCGTTCGCGAGCTTTCTGCTCGGCTATCCGACGAACGGGTCGATCAACGTCGGCGAACCGAGCGACGCCTATCTGCACTACTGGAGCGGCTTCGTGCAGGACGATATCCGTCTGACGCCGAAGCTGACGGTGAACGCCGGTCTTCGCTACGAGTTCGAAACTGGACTTCGCGAGCGCTCCAATCACATGACGGCGGGCTGGGCCTTCGACCAACCCTTTCCGATTCAAGTGGGTGGCACGCGGCCCGACGGCACGCCGCTCGCGCTGACCGGTGGCCTCGTGTACGCCGGCGTCAACGGTGCACCAACGCACGCGGGCGATCCGAACCCGCGGCAGCTCGCGCCACGGCTCGGCGCGGCGTATGCGCTGGACGATCGGACGACGCTGCGCGGCGGCTACGGGTTGTTCTGGGGGCCAGCGCAATCCATCGCGGCTGGCACGCGGGGATACTCGCAGGCGACGAGCTACGTCGCGACCGCGGGCAATCCGTTCGTGCCGTGCGCGACGTGCTCGATGACGAACCCCTACCCCAACGGCATCCAACAGCCGGTCGGCAACAGCCTCGGCGCATTGACCGGCGTCGGAGGCGACATCGACTTCACCGATCCACGGAGCCGGCTCCCGCACGTGCATCGCTACTCGGTCGATCTGCATCGCGAGCTCGGCGGGGCCTGGACGGTCGGTGCCGCCTATCTCGGGGCACGCGGCGAGCACCTCATGGTCGGCGGCGCCAACGGCGGTTCGATCAACATCAACCAGCTCGATCCGCGGTATGTCGCGCTCGGCTCGGCACTGCAGGAGCCGGTCGTGAACCCGTTCTTGGGCACGCCGCTCGGCGTGGGCATCCTGTCCGGGGCGACGATCGCGCGAGGCCAGCTGCTGCGTCCCTATCCGCAATTCGACACCGTCTCCATGGCCCGCACGACGGTCGCGCGCTCGCGCTATCAGGCGGTGACCCTCAGCGGCGATCGGCGGATGCGCGGCCGATGGGGTGCGTCGGCAAACTACACTTGGAGTCGGCTGCGCGACACTCAATTCCACGAAAGCAGCGGATCGTTTGGAGGTGGGTCGACGATTCTCGACAACTACGATGTGGAGCGCGAGTATGGCCTCTCGGCGCTCGACATCCCGCATCGCCTGAACATCACCGCGAGCGTCGGCCTGCCATGGGGATGGACGGTGAGCGCGGTCGGCATGTACCAAAGCGGCTTCCCGATCAGCGTCCAGCAGAGCCCCAACAACTCTGGTCTCTTCGGCAGCAGCCAGCGTCCGAACGTCGTGTCGGGTGTAACTCCCCAACTGAACGACGATTTCGAAGCGGGGTACGACCCTGCGTGCGGCTGCATTCGGTGGCTGAATCCCTCTGCGTGGTCCCAAGCCGCACCGTTCACCTTCGGCAACACCCCGCGTGCCGACGGACGCGTACGGACACCAGTTCGGCAATCGTGGGATGTGGCGCTCCAGAAAAACCAATCGCTTGGCCACGCAACGCTCTCAATCAGGCTCGAGGTGATCAACCTGTTCAATCACGCCGATCTGCGCGGCCCGAGCACACTGTTCGGCGATGCGAGCTTCGGCCAGATTCGCGATCAGATTGGGTTTGCGCGCACGCTGCAGATTCTCGCGCGCGTCGCCTGGTAAGCCATCCAGGTGCCCGTAAAGGGGCCTCCACGCGCAGATTCGTACCGTTGGGCGCCCTTTGACAGAGCGGCCGGGTCTACAGCGGGATTATCGTCAAGCCAGTGTCAGATGCTAGCCATGACACCGACGCCAGCTGCCAGGATGATCGCCGTCGCAATCACGAGCGGTGGTCTCAGCGCCGGGGCGCCGAGCACCAGGACCATGCCGCACTTCACGAGAGTGTTCGTGACGGCCGCGACGACGATCGCGTTGGCCGCGACGCCGGCATCGCCTTGCTTCGCGAGCTCCGCCATCGACAGCGCGATCGCATCGACGTCCGTGAGACCGGCGAGCGCGGCCACGACGTAGATGCTTCCGGCTGGCATGGTCTGTTGGACCACCTTCACCATCAGCAGCACGATCGAGAAGAACGCGGCGAACTTCGCCGCCGCGGTCAAGCTGAACGGATTCTCTACCGCCAGGTCGTGTCCGACCGATGACGCCTCGCTTGCCGTCGCAGCATGGCGGCGAAAGTAGATCCAGGCGAACACGCAAGCTACGACTTCCATTGCCGCGAACGGCACCAGGACCGACATGACGAGGGCGCGATTGACGACGAACACCTCGATGATGACGCGGGCGAACATGATGCACCACGCGAGGATGATGCCGCTGGCCAGCGCGTAGTGGGCCCCCGCGGCGGCGCGCTCACGGCTTTGCTGGACGAACGAGAGGGTGACGGCCGTCGAGGAGACGAGCCCACCCGTGATGGCGGTGAGTGCGACGCCTTTGTCACTTCCCAGGCCACGCGTCGCCGCGTAGCCCACCAGCGACAAGCCTGAGATCAACAGCACCTGCAGCCACATCGCCGAGGGATTGAGCGCGCCCCAGGGATCGAGGGCGCGGTCGGGCAGCAGCGGCAGCACGATAAAGGACGCAATCAGCAGCCGCAGCCCCGCGAACACGTCGTCCCATGCCAACTTGGCCACGGCGCCGTGTAGCGGCTGCTTGTAGGCCAGCACCGCTGCCGTGGCAATCGCGAGACCGACAGCGAGCTCGGTCTGGCCAAGCGTGGCCATCGCCCCAAGAAGATAGGTGGCGATCGCCGCGACCTCCGTCGTGAGGCCCAGCTGGCTCGACGTCGCGCGCGCCTCGAGCACGTAGCCCGCCACCACGGGCACCGCCACGGCCACGAGGCCGCTGACGAGGAGCCATGGCATGTTCGTGACCTGAGACAGCCAGCCGGCCATGGCGCCGACCTGCGCGAACAGGATGAAGGTCCGCAGCCCGGCAGTGGCGGAGTCGCCGTCCTCGATCTTGCGCTTCTCGCGCTCGATGCCGATCAACGCCCCGATCAACAGCGCCGTGGCAAAGTTCCAGACCGTGTCGATGTTTACTGCGGGATTCATCGTCCGTTTCGCCTGGACGATTGTCCTACAACAGTCAATGGCACAATATGAGGTCGAAGATGGCCGCCGACCCCACACCGGACGACACGTCTTCCAGGCTGCGTGTCCTCGTGTTCCGATGCAGCGTGGCGGTGCTCTCGGTCGTGGTCGGACTGTGGGTGGCCGACCTGCTGATCGACCTGCTGGACGCCACCACGGTGTTGCTCGGGGCGGTCGTGGTGGCCGCCTGGTTCGGCGGTCTGACCTCGGGGATCGTGGCGTCGGCCCTCGCCACCCTCGGCATCGACTACTACTTCAGTTCTCCGCTGTACACCATCACCCCTGAAGTGTCACACCTGCCGCGCATGGCGGTGTTCGGGCTGCTCGCGGCATCCTTCTCCGCGGCCAGCGCGGGGCGCAAGAGCGCCGAGCGGTCGCTGCAGAAAGCGCACGACGAGATGGAAGCAAGGGTCCGCGAGCGTACTGCCGAGCTCGTGCACACCAACGAGCGGCTGCAAGCGGAGATCGCCGAACGCCGCCGCGCCGAAGCCGCGCTTCAAGAACGGGCCAGCCTCCTCGATCTCACGCACGATACGGTCTTCGTGCGCGACATGAGCAACGTGATCACGTTCTGGAACCGAGGCGCCGAGGAGCAGTATGGCTGGACGCGCGAAGAGGTGTTGACGCGCGTCTCGCACGAGCTGTTGCAGACGGTCTTCCCCACACCGCTTCGCGACATCGAGCGCGAGCTGACCCGCGTCGGCCGCTGGGAAGGCGAACTGATTCAGACGCGGCGTGACGGGATGAAGCTCGTGGTCGCCAGCCGATGGGCGCTCCAGCGAGATGGACGAGGACAACCCTCAGGAATTCTCGAGACCAACAACGACATCACCGAGCGCAAGCGCAACGAGGAGGCGCTCGAAGATCTGGCGGGACGACTGATTCACGCGCAGGAGGAAGAGCGCAGCCGGATCGGGCGCGAGCTCCACGATCATGTCAGCCAGCGGCTGGGCCTGCTCGCGATCAACATCGACCAGCTGCGCATGCACCCATCGACCGCGGAGGTCGCGCCAGCGCTCGCAGACGTACGTCAACAGACCAGCGAGATCACGAGCGACATTCACAGCCTGTCGCACCGGCTGCACTCATCCATGCTCGATCACCTGGGCATCATCCCCGCCCTGCAGCGGCTGGTGACCGAGTGTGCCGACCGCTACGCCATTCCCATTGCGTTCACGCACACGCCGCTGCCGACTCCCGTCGCCTCCGACGTCGCGCTGTGCCTCTTCCGCGTCGCCGAGGAAGGCCTGGCCAACATCGCCAAGCACAGTCAGGCGCGCGCGGCGCGCGTCGACGTGAAAGCCGACGACGGCGGCGTTCGCCTGACCGTTGCCGACGAAGGCGTGGGGTTCGATCCCAGCCGGCTCGAGACCAAGCCCGGTCTCGGCTTCGTCAGCATGCGCGAACGACTGCGGCTGGTGCACGGGACGATTCAGGTGCACTCGGTGCCGGCGCAGGGCACGACGCTCGACGTGTGGGTTCCACGCCATCGTCGCGCGAGCTGATGGCGCGTCCGACCTGATCCCCGCCTCGGAGCGCTCGAGCGGCTGTTGGCAGATGCACAGTTCCGTCTGCGTGGCTGTGCAGTGGCACACACTGTCTATCGCACTCGAGTCTCGAATCGTCGCGTCGTGCGGGCATCCGCGTTCGTGCGTGGGGCCAATCGCGCGGGTATGCAACTTGCGTTGAAACAGGGCCATGCGTCTGACGGGTGCTCGGCACTCGCGGGGGAGCCACTTCGCAGAGAAGCCTCCGCTGTCGACGACGTGGGGAATCCTCGCGATCGTGGTCATGTTGTCCCTGATCTTCGCGCTGGACTCGATGACGGGCTCGGCCCCCGTGCAGCATCTCTACTATTTGCCCATCATCTTTGCGGGGATTCGGTTCCGCGGCCGTGGTGGCCTCGCTGCGGCCGTCGCCGCCATCGTCTTGTACCATCTGGCAAACACCCGCGCCCTGACCTTCCACTACGCGGAGTCGGACGTCCTTCAGATTGCCGTGTTCCTCGCAGTGGGCGTCATCTCGGACCGGCTGGCCAACGACGCGCGTCAGTTGCATCGACTCGCGATGACGGACGACCTGACCGGGCTGCACAACCTGCGCTCGTTCGAGAAGCACTTGCGGAGGATGGTCCGTACCGCCCACGCGGCGAAGACCCCGCTGGCGCTGCTCGTGCTCGACCTCGATCGACTGAAGTCGTTGAACGACGCGCACGGGCATCTCGCGGGCGCTGAGGCGGTCCGCACCGTCGGGCGGATCAT
>DAINCF010000012.1:0-31091 GCA_036732565.1 Vicinamibacterales bacterium | reverse complement strand
GAGGCTTTCGGCCAGCAGCGTGCGCCGGAGCGCGCCGTCGCTGGCGCCGAGCGCGGCACGCATGGTCAGCTCGCCTTCGCGGCGCACCGAGCGAGCCAGGATCAGATTGGCCACGTTCGAGCAGGCGATGACGAAGACGAGCGCCGCGGCCGCGAGCAGCAGGAGCAAGATCGGCCGCGCCGGCGACGCGATCTGATCGCGGAGCGGCGTCACGCTGACTTGCACATTGGCTCGCGCCGAGTAGGCCTCGGGATGCTCGCGCATGATGGCGGCATGCACCGCGGTCAGCTCATCGCGCGCCTCTTCCAGGGAGACTCCAGGCGCCAGACGGCCGAAGAGCTCCGTCATCCGGTGCGTGCGCTCGGTGACCATCGTCGCCCCGAGGTGGTGCGGGCTGGTCACGAGATTCGCGATGATCTCCGTGTCAGCGGGATACGGCACCGACGGCTCGAGGACGCCGACGACCGTCGCACGACGTGACCCGAGGCGGATGGTCGTCCCGATGACTGATGGATCGCTGTGGAGCGATGTCGCCCAGAAGCGATGGGTCAGGACCGCGGCCCCCGCTGCGTCCGGGCCATCGTCCGCCGCGTTGAGCAAGCGGCCGAGCACGGGGCGAAGGCCCATGACCTCGAAGTACGAGCCGCCGACGACGCCCGCCCGCACCAGGCGAGGCTCGTCGAAGCCCAGCATCGTGAACTCGACCGTCGAGAAATCGCCGAAGCCGCTGATGGTGGTGGCGCGGCGCTTGAAATCCTGGATCTCCGGAACCGAGAACGTGGTGTTCACGGCGCCCAGGCCTGGGGCGCGCTGCCGGATGTAGACGAGGCGATCCTCGCCGCGATTGACCAGGGGCCGCAACAGCACGCCGCGGACCACGCTGAAGATCGCCGCGTTGGCACCGATGCCGAGCGCGAGCGTCACCACGACGGTGACCGCCAGCGCCTTGGCATGCAGGAGGGAGCGCACGCCGACGCGCATGTCCTGCCCGAAGGCCGCAATGGCGTCGAGCCCTCGGCCGTACCAGACCAGCCGCATCGAATCGCGGATGGCCGGCACGTACCCGAACTCGCGCAGCGCGGCCAGGCGCGCGGACTCGGGATCCTCGCCGCGCTCGATCCGGTCCTTCACGCTGAGCGCCAGGTGGCCGCGGATCTCCTCGTCGAGGTCGCGATCGTCCGGCCGCATGCGGCTAGTCCTTGACTTCCGGCGCCGGGTTCATGATGCGTCCGATCGCATGTACGAGCTGTGACCAGCGGTCCTGCTCCCGCGACAGTTGTGCCTTGCCGGCGGCCGTCATGCGGTAGTACTTCGCGCGCTGATTGGCCTCGCTCACGCCCCACTCGGCTTTCAGCCAACCGCGTTTCTCGAGGCGGTGCAACGCGGGATAGAGCGAACCGGTTTCGACCTTGAGCAGGTCCTCGGACTGCGAGCGGATAGCCTGGCCGATGCCATGGCCGTGCTGTGGCCCCCACTGGAGAGTCCGGAGAATGAGCATGTCGAGCGTGCCCTGGAGAAGCTCCAGCCGGCGATCGTCGGAGGCCTTGGCCATAGTTGTAGACAGACTACAACCTGAGACGTAGAACGTCTACCCAGGGTTCCGGCGACGCGGTGGAGGTGCTCCATATTGGATTGACAATATGTATATCTAAATCTAGATTCCGCTCGTGCACGCGGCTCAACCAGCGGTCAGGCGACGCTACGACATGCGGCGACGTGGTCTCGCGGCGACCCAGACACGCCAGGCCATCATCGACGCGGTCCACGCGCTGCTCGACGCGCCCGGCACCAGCACGCTCGCTCTCGAAGACGTCGCGCGCGCCGCCGGCGTGACGCGGGTGACCATCTACAACCAGTTCGGCTCCAGGCGGGCCCTGCTGACCGCGGCCTTCTCGGACCAGGGTCGGCTCGTTGGCTACGACCGCGTCATCGCCGCGACCGCGCACGCCGACCCGCGCGAGGCCCTGCGCGCCGTCGTGCGTGAAGTCTGCCGCGCCTGGGAGACCATTCCGCGGGCGATTCGCCGTGTGCTCGCGCTGGCGGTGCTGGATCCTGAAATCGCTGAGATCGTCGATCGCTACGAGCGCGCGAGACGGGCGCAGATGTCCACGCTCGCCCGACGTCTCGATGCTCCCGTCGGCGGAGACGAGGCGGCTGCCATGCTCGGCGCCCTCACCAATCCACTCACCTACTACCAGTTCCGAGCAGAAGCCAGCGCGCGAGCAGCCGCGCAGCGTCTCGAACGCGCCATCGTCATGGCGCTCGGCCTTCACCACGAATCGGAGTGACTGACATGAACCTCGCCAAGGCACTCGTGCTCGCGGCCGTCGCCACCTTCGTCGTCGCCAACCTGATTCACAACGCCGGCCTGCTGGATCCGGCGGCATTCCTGAGCATGGTCTTCGCCGGCCTGCTGTTGTGGCGTCCGCATCGCGCGTTTCTGTTGGCCGCGGCGGTGTTCGTCGCGGTACCGGCCATCGCCTTTCTCAATTGGCCGGCGCTCTCCGATCTGTCACGACTCCGGCCGTTCTTCAATCACCTGTTCTTGCTCGTCGCCGGTGTCCTCGCGGCTGTCGGTGCCACGGGCGCCCTGCTGCTACCTACTCGTTCCCTCGGCGCGCGATGACGTCTCATTTCGTTTCGGAGCGCTGGAGCGTGAACTTCTGGACGCGCCGGCCGGTGGACGCTTCGCCGACGTAGATGTTGCCCTGACGGTCGACGCTCATCCCGTGCGGCCGCAGCATCTGCCCCACTTGGCGCCCGCCGCGCCCGAACTCGCCAACGATCTCGAGATCCGATCGCCGCAGGATCCAGATCTTGTGGTTGGTGCCGTCGGCTAGATACAGCCACTGCTGCTGCGCATCCGGCGAGAACGCGATCACGAAGGCCGAGCCCGACGAGAGCGTCGCCGGCGCGACCACCTTCTCCGCGATGAACTTGCCCTGCTGATCGAACACCTGGATACGGTTGCCGCGGCGATCGGCGACGTAGATCTTGCCGTCCGTCGATCCGGTCAGGCCGTGGACGGTCGAGAACTGCTTCGGCAACGCGCCGCTCACCATCGTCTTCGGATCGAATTTCTCGGTGTCGTCCGGCTTCTCGCCGTACGCGCCCCAATGCCGCAGATATTTGCCGCTGGCGCCGTCGAACACGATGACGCGGCGGTTGCGGTAGCCGTCGGCGATGAAGGCCTCGTTGGTCTTGGGATCCACCCAGATGCCGGCCGGTCCGCCGAGGAGCGTGGTATCGGCGCTGCCCGCGGTCTTCTCGTACTCGCCGATCGTCATGAGCCGCTTGCCATCGCGCGTGAACTTCATCACGCGGTGACGGTTGTAGCTGCCGATCCAGACGTTGTCCTGATGATCGACGAAGATGCCGTGCGGGTCGCGTGGCCACGTGGAGAAGTCGTCCATCGGCCCCTGGCCCCAGCCCTGTACCAGCTTGCCCTGCGCGTCGAACTCGAGCACCGGAGGGGCCGCCTTGCAGCAGGTACCCATCGGCGGTTTCTGCTCTTCGTAGAGCTCTTCTTCGGTGAGCGTTTCCGGCAGGTGCGTGACCCACACGTGCTGCTTGGCGTCGACGAACACGCCGGTGACCGCGCCCATGATCCAGTGGCTGGGCATCTCCTGCGGCCACGACGGATCGACCCTGAACGTCGGCGCGCCCGCCGCGCCGCGCGGCGCCTGCCCGTCGACACGTGATTCCAAGACGTTCAGCGGCACCACGCACAGCAGCAGCACGAACGAGACAAAAGTCACTCGGCTATTTGACATGAAAGCTTCCCATTGTCATCGCGACCACCAGCGTGAAAGGTAGCGCATTTCGGCCGCCAAGTACACAACTCGGCACGGCTGCTTCCCGTTCGTGAGCCCGTCCAGCTGGCTTTAGCGTTTGTCATAGCGAGCACCTACGAAAGGACCTCGCGAAAATGACGTACTCCGTTCTCCCAACCGTCCGGATCCTCGCCCTCGTGCTGGCCGTCTTCTGGCCCGCGGCCGTGCAGGCGCAGATCGCAACACTGCAGCAGACTATCCCCGGCCCCCCTCAGGCGGCCTTCGGCAGCGACACGGCGGTCGATGGCAATACTGCCGTCATTGGCGCCCGGTTCGATGACCCCGGAGGGGTGAACGGCGCCGGCGCGGCCTACGTCATCGTTCGGTCTGGCGCCACGTGGTCGCTGCAGCAGCAACTGGTGGCCAGCGACGCCACTTCCGGCGCCCACTTCGGCGAGGGGGTCGCCATCAGCGGCAACACCATCGTCGTGGGCGCACCGAATGCCCGCACCAACGGGACGGCCGTCGGCGCCGCCTATGTATTCGTCAGGACTGGCACCACGTGGACGCAGCAGGCGAAGTTGGTGGCGTCCGACGCAGCCGTCGACACTTTCTTCGGGGTGGACGTCGATATCGACGCCGGTACCATCGTCGTCGGTGCGCCGTCGACGTTCGTCGGGCCCGCGAAGATGGGCGTTGCCTACATCTTCGACTTCAACGGGACGTTGTGGAGCGAGCGCCGCATCCCTGCACCGAACGGGAAGGACCTCGACAACTTCGGCGTTTCGGTTGGCGTCGCCGGTGACACGGTCTGCGTCGGCTCCTCGGGCTACGACGTCGGCTCGAGCCTCAGCCAGGGTGCGGTCTACGCGTTCGTGCGAGCGGGCGGATGGGCGCTGCAGCAGCGAATCCTCGCCCCGAGCGGCGCTTCATCGGATGCGTTGGGCGGCTCGTGCGACGTTGCGGGCAACACCATCGCGGCAGGCGCGATCGGCGCCGGATCATCGGACGTCGGCGTCGTCCACGTCTTCACCCGGACCGGGACAACGTGGACCGAACAGCAAGCGTTGTCCGGAGACAACGCGAACGCGGGCCTGAGCTCGGTCGGGCTCGGCGGCGACATTCTCGTCGCCGGCGCCACCTCCGAAGACAACGCCGCCGGGGCCGTCTACATCTACCGCCGCTCCGGCACAACGTGGAGTCGGGTGCAGCGAATCAGCAACGCCGACCAGGCTCGCGGTAGAACCTTCGGCAGCGGCGTCAGCACCGACGGCGTCTCGATCCTCGCGGGCGCACCGAGCCCATCACCGGCGTCGGGCTCGCCGGGTGGCAACGTGCCGATCTATACCTTCGGGGGCTCGTCGACCGGTGTCCCCGGCGCGCCGACGAACTTCGCGGCGAACGTGGCCGGCAACGCCTTAAGCCTGGCGTGGGGTGCGCCGGCCAGCGGGGGCGCCGCGACCGGCTATACGCTGATCGCCCGAACCCCGGCCGGTGCGCTGCTCGTGAGCCAACCGATCGGATTGACAACGACCTTTGCCGCGACAGCCCCCAATGGCACCTATGTGCTGGCGGTCCAAGCGACGAACGCGGCGGGCGCGGGTCCCGAATCGGCGCCAGTCACAGTGGTCCTCCCCTCGAGCGCGACGCCTCCGGGCACGCCTTCGGGTCTCACGGTGGCAGTGTCCGGCACCACGGCCGTGTTCACGTGGAACCCGCCGTCGAGCGGCGGCGCGGTCACGAACTACATGCTCGTGGCCGGTACCACGTCGGGCTTCACGGTACCCATCGCTACCGCCACGCTGCCAGGGACGCCGGGCTTGTCGGTGCCCAATGTGCCGGCAGGCACGTTTTACGTGCGCGTGCTGGCGATGAACAACGGCGGCATGAGCGGGCCAAGCAACGAGGTGGTCCTGACGGTCGGAGCAGCGAGCCTGCCCGGAGCCCCAACCCTCAATGCGCCGGCGGTGAATGGCGCCACGGTGCAGTTGTCGTGGATACCTGGCACCGGCTCGGCGACGTCGTACGCGCTCCGCGCCTATGCACCCTCGGGTGCCCTCCTGGCGACGGTACCTGGATTGACGGGTACAGCGGTGACCTTCACCGGCGTCCCGAGCGGCAGTTACGCGCTCGAGCTCGTCGCGGTGAATGGCGCGGGGGCCAGCGCCCCATCGAACCGGATTCCGCTCGTCGTGCCCTAGCGGTGTGTGTGAGCTCAGGGCGTGTGGCGCGTCGCGCGCCCTGAGCTTGACATGAACCCAGATCGCCGTACGATTCGACTTATGACGGCACGCATTCGCAGGCGCGCGGTCCTCGTCGGAGTGGTTGTCCTCGCCACAGCGCAGATCCTCGCGCAGCCGGTTGCGGCGCCTCCAGATCAGTTCTTCGACTCGAACGGCGTTCGCCTCAGATATGTCGAGCAGGGAAACGGGCCGGCGGTCGTGCTGATGCACGGGTATACCGGCACGCTCGATCGCCACTTCCTCGGCAACGGCGTCTTCGCGAATCTCGCGAAGGATCACCACGCCATCGCGTTCGACCTGCGCGGTCACGGCAAGAGCGGCAAGCCATACGATGCGGCCGCCTACGGCGACGAGATGGCTACCGACGTGGTGCGCCTGCTCGATCATCTGAAGATCCAGCGGGCCCACGTCATCGGGTATTCGCTGGGCGCGCTGATTGCCGGACGCCTCGCCACCATGCATCCCGAGCGGCTGATCAGCGTGGCGTATGTGGCGCAGTACCCGGATCGCGAGCCGTCATCACTCATGGAGAAGTTCGCGGCGGAGTCGGCAAAGGAGCTCGAAAGCGACCTTCCGTTTCGCTCGTTGACGCTGGCGGTGCAGCCACCAGGTTCGAAGCCGCCGACCGATGACGAGATGCGGAAGATGATGGCTCCCCTCGTCGCCGCCAACGACGTCAAGGCGCTCGCTGCACTGTGGCGCGGCTATCGCACGCTAATCGTTCAGGACAGTGCGCTGGCGTCAGTACGCGTGCCGATGATGGTCCTGATCGGCAGCGAGGATGCGAGTACGCCCGGCCTGCCGGCGTTCGCGAAGGCCCATCCACACATCCGCACGCTCATCGTCCCCGGCGCGCAGCACGGCGGCGAGCAAGGCGTGATGCGGCGACCGGAGTTCATGGCCGCGCTTCGAGAGTTCTTAGCGGCAGCGCAGCCACAGGGCGCGCGCACGGTGATCGCCGCCAGCACGGTGCTCGATGGGAAGGGCGGCGTGCTGCGCGATACCCGCATCGTGATCGAGGGCGCGAAGATCGTCGCGATCGATCCGAAGGCCGGGCCGGTCGACCACGATCTGCGCGGGCGCACGGTGTTGCCCGGCTGGATCGATGCGCACGTCCACCTGACCTGGATCTTCGGCAAGGACGGCAACAACCTGAACGGGGGCGAGACGACGATGGACGCGGCCTATCGCACGGCCGCGAATGCATGGGCGCACTTGATGGCCGGCTTCACCACGGTGCAAAGCGTGGGCTCGCCGGGCGACGTGCCGTTGCGCGATGTGATCGCGCAAGGCCTGCTCCCCGGCCCACGCATCTTGACGGCCGTCCAGGGGTTGTTGGGCCGCGGCGAGGAGACGGGGACGCCTGACGAGATCCGCGCGTTCGTCCGGACGCAGAAGGCGGCGGGGGCGGATGTGATCAAAATCATGGCGTCCGGGGGCATGCTCAAGGGCGAGAAGACGCTGTCACAGGAGCAACTGCACGCCGCCTGCGACGAAGCCAAGTCGCAGGGCCTGCGCTCGCTCGTGCATGCGTATCGCGATGCGGTGTCGGCCGCGACGCTGGCTGGCTGCACGCAGATCGAGCACGGCCTTGGCGCGACCGACGAGGACTTGCGATTGATGGCGGAACGCGGAACGTATCTCGATCCGCAAGCGGGCTTGATCACGGAGAATTACACGCAGAACAAGTCCAAGTTCGCGGGCTCGCCCTTTTTCCCGAAGACCGAAGCGGAGATCGTCGCGACGAACGAGAAGATCGTGCCGCTCTTTCGCGATCTGATGCGGCGGGCAGCCAAGGCCAAAGACCTGAAGATCGTGTTCGGCAGCGACGCCGTGGCAGGCTCGCACGGGCGGAACGCTGAGGAGTTCGTGATGCGCGTGCGAGAGTTCGGCATCGATCCGATGACCGCGCTCGTCTCCGCAAATCGGATCGGCGCAGAAGCGCTGGGGATGGCCGATCAGATTGGATCGATCGCGCCGGGCCTTCAGGCCGACATCATCGCGCTCGACGGCGATCCGCTCGAGGACATCACTGCTGTGCGGCGTGTCGTCTTCGTCATGAAGGGTGGCGCCATTTACAAGAACGACGGGCGGAACATGGCACAGCGTCGGTGACGGATCTCAACGCATTCGACGCCACAGTGGTCATATCCCCAGCGTGACAAGTGGCTATTGCCGGAAGCCACTCGTCTCTCCAGACTCACCGTATGGCCAGCACGACCGTCGGTCTGCGAACCCTCATCACGTTGTGCGCGCTCGTTGCCGCTCTCCGACCCCTCGAAGGACGCCCTCCACAGGAACCCGCCGTGGCGCAAGCAGCCATAGCTCCCGCGCCCACCCCTGACAGCGCACCGGGCCCGCCCGCCCGACCGGAGGATGTCGGCTCCCCCGACGCCATCCTCAAAGCGCATTACGATCAGATTTCCGGGCCGGCCGGGCCTCGTGACTGGAACCGCTATCGGTCGCTGATGGCGCCGCACGCACGGATCATCCCGTCGTTGCCGCGATCGGACGGCGGTCCGGGGATCACCGTCCTCGGCGTGGAAGACTACATCCGGCGAGCGACTCCAGTCGTGAGCAAGGATGGCTTCTTCGTCGTCGAGGTCAGCCGCAAGATGGAAGCGTTCGGAAACGTCACGCACGCCTTCAGTACCTATGAAGTGCGACGCACGGCCGCCCTGTCGGAAAAGCCGTTCACGCGCGGGATCAACTCGTTCCAACTCGTGAACAACGGGAACCGCTGGTGGATCGTCTCGATCGCCTGGGATGGCGAGCGCCAAGGCAACGAGATTCCGCGCAAGTACTTGCCATGACCCCCAAGGTCACCAGTCGTAGTTCTTGACGCCCTGGAGCTCTCTGGCAAGCGCATCGGCCGAGTACCCGACCGTGAGCGTGAAGCCGAAGCCCGGGTAACTCGCGAGCATCGCCTCTGTGTACTGCTTGCGGGACTCGTCCGTGAGCATCGCCGAGCCGCCGGTCGCATTGAGCAACGTGGCGCACGCGGTCTCGAAGTACTGCCGCTGTGTCCTGATCAGCGAGTGACCTGACGCCGGACCGTGACCGACATACAGCACCGCGTAGGCCTCGAGGAGCTCGCGGAACCGTTCGAGGTTGGCCATCCATCGCAGAACGCTTCCATCCATCATGTAGGCATGGTTGCCGCTGTACAGGAAGTCGCCCACGAAGGCGGCCTGCTTATCGTCCTCCAGCAGCCACAGCGAGTTCGCATCCGAATCGCCGCCCGCACCCAAATCGACGACCGTGAACGACAATCCCGCCAAGGTGACGCGGTCTCCCGGCGCGACGATCTCGGTGGGATAGACCCACCTCGGAATCCATTCGTCCTTGAACAGCGCAGACCATTGCGCGTGCTTCGCTTGTTCGGATGCCTTCATCAGGTCGTGCACCGTGCGCAACGCGTAGATGGGTACGTCACCGTTCGGCGCGACGTTGGTCGTTCCCGCGACGTGATCTGGATGGCCGTGGGTCAGCAGAACCCCGGCGATCGGCTTGCGCAGCCTCTCCGCGCTTTGCTTCAGCGCCTTGCTATCACTCATCGTCAGCGTGGTGTCGACGATCACCAGTCCGGCATCGGCTTCCACGATGAAGGCATTGGGCTTGACCATCGGCTCTTTCGATACGTAGGTGTGAATGCGAACCATGATCCGCTAGAGTACGAGGGCGAGTGATGTAGGTACTGATCCGAGCGGCCGACGATCTTGCTCGTGCGTCCGAATGTGCCATGATGGCGCCGTGGGGACGTCAGTGCGTGACGACGGACCAGATCTGTTGAGCGACGTGCTCGTCTCGTTGCGCGTGCGCGGCCGAGTGTTCTGCCGGTCCGAGTTCACGGCGCCGTGGTCGATTGCGTTTCCCAAGGGCCCCTTCGCTCACTTTCACGTGGTTCAGCGAGGGCGCTGCCGGCTCTTCGTCGGCCGCGAAGAACGTCTGCTCCGATCGGGCGACATCGTCGTGCTGCCGCACGGATCCGGCCACACCATCGGCGATCGACCCGGGCTACGATCGCGTCCCCTCAGCGCACTCACACCGGCCGGCGGGTGGGGACCTGATGCCGTGATCCGTCATGGCGGAGGCGGCGCCGGTGTGCACCTGCTGTGCGGCGGCTTCGAGTTCGAGGGTCCCACGGATCACCCCGTACTCGCCCAGCTTCCGGAGGTGTTACACGTCGACCGCGAGCGCGGCGCGGGCCAGATGATGGAGGCAACCTTGCGCCTGCTCGAAGTTGCCGCCACGGGATCACCAGGCAGCGATTTCCTTCGCGCGCATTTGCTCGCCGTCGCCTTCGTCCAACTGTTGCGGAGCTGGTCCGAGGACCGGCGGGTCGGTTGGCTTCATGCCTTGCGGGATCGACATATCGGCCAGGCGTTGCGACTGATGCACGCGGCGCCCGCACGGCGATGGTCGTTGAACGCTCTAGCCAGGCACGTTGGCTTGTCACGGTCCACGTTTGCCGCACGATTCAGCGAGGAAGTCGGGGTATCGCCGCTGGCCTACCTCGAACGCTGGCGCCTCGACCTGGCTGCCAGTCTCTTGCGCAGCGAGCGCATTGGCCTCGACGAGGTCGCCGATCGCGTGGGCTACGCTTCGGCACCGTCGCTCGTTCGCGCCTTTCGCCGCCGTTTCGCAGCGACTCCTGGCGAGTACCGCAGACGGACGATCACTGAACCTCTCGCGACCGCGAGATAGCGGTCCACCTCACCTCCCGCGTACACAGCCATCACGCCCCTCTGTGGGCACGGTGACATTCGGACGCTGCGTACAGTTCGCCGGCCGCCGAGATCAGCGCTGACACACGCCCTCCCGGTAGGCTCGACTCATGCGTAGACCACCCCTGACGATGGACGATCGCGCCGAGATCGCGGCGCTGCTGGACCGCCATCAGCTGTGCATCGATTTGCGAGACAACGACGGCTACGCCGCCGTGTACACCCGCGATGGCTCGTACGAGAGCCCGTTTGCCGCCGCGCGCGGCGCGGCGCAGCTCGCCGAGATGATCGCGCGTCTGCATGCATCCGGCTTCACGACGGGCAAGCGTCACTTCAGCGGCCCGAGCCTGATAACCGTCGATGGCGATCGCGCCACGGCGGTGTCGAGCTGGTGGGCCGCCGAGACGCAACCCGGGCCGGCGTTGTTTGCGACCGGCACGTACGTCGACGAATTGAAGCGCGTCGAGGGCCGCTGGAAGATCGCGCGCCGTCGGCAGACGGTCGACTCGACGAAGTGAGGCGCCTGCCATGAGCCTGATGAACATCAACCGTGTCAACCCGCGGCGCGGCAAGCGCATCGCGATCGTCCTCTCCAACCCCGCCGTCTCGACGACGACCGGGTGGCCGGTCGGCTTCTGGTGGAGCGAGCTGACGCACCCGTATCTCGTCTTCACCGAGGCGGGCTATGACGTCGAGCTGTTCAGCCCTGACGGCGGCCCCTGCGCGGCCGATGCGATGAGCGACCCGACGGACGCGAGCGGCTACTCGGCCACAGATCTGATTACGCGCGGCTTCATGTCGACAACAGCGCTGGCGGCCCTGGTCGAGCGGACGGCACCGATCTCGGCGATCGACTTGGACGCCTTCGACGCGATCGTCGTCGCCGGCGGCCAGGCGCCGATGTTCACGTTCGATCGCGCGGCGGCCCTGCAGCGGACGTTCGTTGCGTTCTTCGAGCGCGGCAAGGTCGCCGCTGCCTTGTGCCACGGCGTTGCGCTGTTGCGCTACACGACTCTTGCGAACGGCCAGCCGCTCGTCGCTGGTCGCACGATCACCGGTTTCGCGAACGTCGAAGAGGACTTCGCCGATCAGGCGGTGTGGTCGATGGGGCTGCTGCCGAAGGACCGGCACGTGATGCCGTGGCGCATCGAGGACGAGATGAAAGCGCTCGGCGCGAACTACGTGCAGGCGGGACTCTGGCGCGAGTTCGCGATCCGTGACGCGAACCTGATCACCGGGCAGCAGAACTTCTCCGGCGCGGAGACCGCGCGTCTGATGGTCGACGCGCTGGGGCGCTGACGTGCGAGCGATCCTGACGTCCCCTCCTCGCGTGCGGCACCCGGCCGCGGAGCGCGAGCGGCATGCAACATGGCTCGAGCTCTTCTACGACCTCGCCGTCGTCGTGGGCGTCGCGCAGGCGGCACACCTGCTCGCCGCCGAAGTGGCCGCGCATACCGTGGCGATGTTCGGATGGTTCTTCGCAACGTTCTGGTGGGTGTGGGGCAGCCACGCGGTCTACGCCACGCGCTTCGATACGGACGACGCAGTCTACCGGCTGCTCACGCTCACGCAGATGTTCGCCCTGCTCCTGATGGGGGCGTTCACCGCGTCGGCGGAGGCCGGGCAATCGAACCCATTCGGCGTCGCTTACGTGCTCGCGCGGTTCTGCCAGCTGGCCTTGTTGGCGCGCGCGTATTACCACCTGCCATCGGTTCGGAAGATCACGGGGCGGACGCTGGCCGGTTTCTGCGCGGCGCTGTGCGTCTGGCTCGCGGGCTTTCTCGACACCGGCACCGCTCGCGTCGTCTTGTGGTCGGCAAGCCTGGCGATCGATCTGTTGGTCCCGTGGTGGGTGCGCGCGCGGGCCGCGATGGCCGTCGGGCCGTCGCACCTGCCTGAACGGCTCGGGCTGTTCACGATGATCGTCATGGGCGAGGCGCTGGTCTCACTGGTCCGCGGCGTCAGCGAGGCCAACTCGCCGCTTGCCGGCGCCCTGGGTGGCGCCGCCGGTTTCTCTGCCATCGCCGCGATCTGGTGGCTCTATTTCCGCCATCTCGAACGAACCATCGGACGCCTCCACCTGGCGACACCGCAACCGTACATCTACGCACACCTGCCCGTTCATCTCGCCATCGTCTTGTTCGGCGTCGCGATAGAGATGGCAATCCATCGATGATGAACGCCCTCACCGACGTTTTTCTCAGACCTGTCTGTATCAAAAGTCTCCACGATGGACCTTCAACTCGAGCGGCGCGTCATCGCTAACGTTCTGTCCAACGCAACAGGCCGACTTGGGACGCCCATCGTCGCTCTGTGCCTGCTCCTCGCTTGCACGACGAGGACGCCCACAGACCTTCCTCAGGTGCATCACGTCCGGGGAGGCGTCAACGAGGTGTTTGCGAACGCGTACATCGTCGAAGGTGAAACCGGAGTCGTGGTCGTCGACGCCCAGCTCACACGCTCCGGTAGTCGCGCGCTCCGTGAGCAAATCGACGGCTTCGGCAAGCGCCTGCTGGCCATCGTCCTGACTCATGGCCATCCCGATCACTACGGCGGCGTGGCGCAGCTCGTCGCCGGGCTCGGCGCAACGCCCGTCGTGGCGCTGGCAGGCGTCGATGCGGTGATCAGGCGGGACGATGCCGTCAAGGGCGGCTTGTTGCAATCTCTCGGCGTCGACTGGGCTGAACCGCGGACGTTTCCGAACGTCATCGCTGAGGGGGGCGTCGACCTGACGTTCGGCGACATCTCGCTGTCATCGTTGGACGTAGGCGAAGCGGAATCGGATCACGATTCGGTGTGGGTGCTCCGAGCCGGGGATGCCGAACACCTCTTCGTCGGCGACCTAGTCATGAGCGGCGTGCACGCGTACACCGCAGACGCGCACACCGGCCGCTGGTTGGCCGCTCTCGCTCGCTTGGAGCTGAGACTGAGGACCGCGGTCCGCATCTACCCAGGGCACGGCGAACCGGGCGGCGTCGATCTCGTTCGCAATCAGATTGGATATCTCGAGAGATTTCGTTCCGAGGTCTGGAGCCTGTCCGGTGGTCGGCCGTCCCTGTCACCCGACGAGATACGCGAGCTCGAAACGCGCATGGTTCGCTTCCTCGGGCACGACCGGATGGCCCGATGGATTCACGAAGGCGCGAACCCCGTGGCCGAGGAGCTCACAGCCGCGGAATTCGTTCACCAGGAACGTTGAAGGGTACGTCTCGGTGAATCAGCAGTACGAGCGTTATCTTGATGAGTTTGGTACCGGTACGGGGATACGAAGGATGCGTTCGCCGAAATCTTACCGAACCTTCACCTCTCGCTCATGACTGATCTGGCGCGAGCCGTCTAACGTTGTGTCGCTGTGTGTCCTCGTCGTGACCTTGGCTGCACTCGCGCATGGGCACGAACTGACGCACGATTCAGCATGCCAGCTCTCAGTAAACGCCTTGTTCGCCGATGCCTCGCAATGGAGAAACTATGCGCTACTTCGCGTCTTCGATCATTTGGGCTGCCCTTGCCGTTGGTGCAGCAGGCAGCACCTATACCTTCGCGGACGACACGACTCCTGCTCCCTGGGGGGACGAGCAGGCGGTCGGGCCGGGCGATGAGGCGCGCAAGGCTGATCGTACCGGCCGCGAGATGGTCATCGCCTGGAACGTCATCGCTCGCCAGATGCAACCGAATGCGAACGTCATCGTGCCGCATTCTCGCATGTTCGCCATCATTCATCTCGGCATGCACGACGGGATCAACTCAGTTCAACAGCGTTATCACACGTGGTCTCCTGCGGTCCCCTCGTCCAGTAACTCAAGAGAGGCTGCCGCCGCCGCCGGCGTCCAAGCGGCTTATGAGCTCGCGACTTTGCTCGTCCCCCAAACAAACCGGCCGCCCGTCACGAGCTACGATCAGAACAACAACCCGATACTCCCTTTCGGCAAGGATCATCTTCAGAACCTCATCAACGCCCAATATGAGGCGCACATGAAGGTGATTCCTGCCGGGCCGGACAAGACGGCGGGCATTGAAATCGGCAAGAAGGTCGCTACCCACGTTTGGCATCTACGGTCGTCCGACAAGGCCCTCCCGCCCGGGCAGACTGCAGCCTCAGCCTTCTTCGGGGGTGCGCCGAAGTCAAACAGCTTCCTAGAAAACTGGTGGATCCCCTATATGGAACAGCAACAGACGGCGCCCATCGGCGTCTGGCGGCAGCACCCGGCCGACTCGGGCTCGTCGTGCGTCGCGGGGAGCTATCCGGTGCCCTTTCCGGCATTTAACTGGTGGGACACCGTGACGCCCTTTGCCATGAGCAGTGCGGATCAGTTCGTAGCCCCCGCGCCGCCGGCGCCGAATCAGCTGGACCCTACCCTCGATCTTTCTCCTGACTGCCGCAAGAAGCCGTTGAGCGAGTTCGCCTGTCAAATGGAACAGGTCCGTGCGGTCGGTGCCGGCAACTCCACCGTACGTACCGCGGACGAAGAGCAGGCCGCACGTTGGTGGGGGACCTGCAATGACACGTTCGCGTTCAGCCTCTTTACGCAAGAAATCGCTCGGCAAAAGAGACTCAATTTGGCTGAAACAGCCCGTGCATTCGCGTTGACGTCCATGGCCACTGCGGACGCGTTCATCTTGCAGAAGGCTCACAAGAACCAGTGGAACTACTGGAGGCCGATCACCGCCATCCGAGAGCTCGCTCAGCCCGACTGGTGCCCGCTCCTGCCGACGCCGCCCGACCAGGAGTACATCGCCGGCCACCCGACGGTGACGGCCGCGGGCCTGTCGACGCTCCAGCATCTGTTTGGTACTGGCAATTTCCGCCAACCCATCGTGCTCGCAAGTCAAGACATCTCGCCGCTGTGTGTCGGGTCGGCAGACGTTCCCCCCAGGCGCACGTTCTATTCCCTCAAGCAAGCCATCGACGAAGTGGTCATGGCCCGGGTCTGGGGTGGGATGCACTACGAGGTTTCCGGGCGCACCGGCGTGAAACTGGGCCGCCAGCTTGGTTCCTTGGTGCACACGACCCAGCTCAGGCCTAGGTTTGACCATAAGGATTGATGTCGAGAGGCGCGCCACAAGGGACGCGGTGTCTTGCCCGCCGAACCGACCTCTTCGATCACGAATCTCAAACCCCAACTCGCCTGGAAATCCATCCGTCAGCGGCTTGAAGCGATGCAGCTAATTCGAGCTGCATGAAAATTAGCGCCCGCCGTTGACTATGTTCGAGACGACCGTCAGGATAGCCCGTCTAGCGAGATTGACGTGTGGGGTCCGCGAGGGCGAGACTGTGCTGGCAGATGTGTAGGTGTTCTTGGCATGCTGCCCGGTGAACAGGACGTTGATCAGCCGATGGGCGATCCGAGCGGGCCTGGTCGCAGGGCTGTGCCTCATGAGCGCCACAATCCTCGACGGTGGCGCCCACGACGAAGCGGCCACTCGCTTCGTGAGATCTCCGGATGGAACCCGCATTGCGTACGATATCAGCGGGAGTGGGCCCACGGTCGTACTGCTCCACGGTGGCGGGCAGACGCGCCGCGTATGGCACGAGCGCGGGTACGTCCAGCGGCTCCGCACGCGATTCACGGTCATCACCATCGATCTGCGTGGCAACGGCGAGAGCGATCGACCGGCCACCGCGCAGGCGTACGCGATCGACCGGTTGATGGCCGACGTGCTGGCTGTCGCTGACGAAGCGGGCGCGAAGCAGTTCGTATTGTGGGGCTTCTCGTACGGCGCGAACATCGGCCGCTACATCGCGTCGTCGCAGTCCGATCGAGTACGGGCCATGGTCTACATCGGGATCCCGTTCGGCGCGGCGGCGTCTGGCTCCTTTGGGCAGATGATTCGCGAGTTGCGCGCGAAGTGGGCGCCAATCGTGGACGCCTACCAAGCAGGGCGTCTCGATCTGACATCGTTGTCCGACGCTGATCGCGAGACGTGGCAGCGCCGCAATGTTCCCTTCACCCTGGCATGGTTGAGCGCGATGCTGGAGTACGGCCCAGTCGAACCGCGCGACATGCGATGTCCCACACTATGGCTCGTCGGCACCCGAAACGAAAACGCCCTCGAAAGCGCACGCGCGTACAAAGACAGCCTGGCCGGCACCCGTGTCTCGCTCGAGCTCGTGGACGGTTTAACCCACGCTGACGAGCTCGACCAGATTGATCGTGTGTTCCCGTTGGAGCTCGAATTCACCCAAAGGCACCTTTCCGATCCCGAAGGCGAATCGAGGCGTCCCTGACTCGGCCAACCAGCCGAGTCCGACATCCAAACTACTTGGCAAACATGTCCTGCAGGCGCCGCAGCACAGCGTCAACTCCCTCTGCATCGAGGGGCCCAAGTAGCTTGAGTAGACGCTCGGTGTCGACCGTGCGCAATTGATCGAGGGCAACGAAGCCGGCGCGATTCTGGAAACGGCATCGTGGACGCCACGGATATGCGCGCCCGCCTGTCGTCAAGGGCGCAACGATGACGGCACGGAGATGAGCGTTGAGTTCGTCCGGCGACACGACCACGCATGGCCGCGTCTTCTTGATTTCACTTCCAAGCGTGGGATCGAGACGAACGAGATAGACATGGCCGCGGCTTGGCGCCGCCCGAGCTAACGCCACTCCCACTCCTCACGATCGAACCGCGTGGCTGTCGGATCGTCAAGCAGTTGATCGTCAGCTCGCGCGCGCATGCGTTTCGCGGCGTCTGCCCAACCTGCACGAGCCTGGCGCGCGGCTTCGACCACCAACCGGCCCGGTTCGGCATGCAGTTCGACTTCCTCCGGGAGGTCGGCCTGGTCGAGCAGCGTCTTAGGGATTCGGATCCCTCGGGAGTTGCCGATCCGAACGATTCGCGTTTTGGTGGTCACGGTGATTACAGTGTAGCTACGGCTTCACCTGACTTCAAGATTGCGGTTGCAAAGGCGACGAGCAGGCGCGCTCGCCGCCCGAGCAGTCGACGACGACCAGATTGAGCAGCGCGCTCTGCAAGATGACTCTCGCCAGTGGCGCTCGTCGAAGCGTTTCGCCCCGTAATCGATAATTGACTAGAACGCCTTTGCTCCGCATAACGCAATGGACGACTCAATGGACGGCCAGATGATGGCTTGGGCAACGATGATGCTCTGTCCATTGAACGTGGCCGCAGGTGGGCCATAGATAGAGCTTGTAGCCAAGAGTGATGGCCTCGCTGACGCGTCGGCAGAATGCGGCGTCGTCAACACCAGTCAACAAGCGGTAGGTGGGCAGCCCGTCAGGTGGTTGGTTCATCGAGCAAAACGGAATCGCGAGACATACACCTACCCCACGAGTCTGGATCGTTCAGGTGCCTGCGCACTCGGGTGATCGACGCCGCAGCGCTGCCGATTCCCGCCCGGTCACGCGCGGTACGCAAATCCAGTAGACGCTGCAGCATCGATATCACCGCATTGAGCGGCGGCCCACTCGACGTCATACCGGACGTGTGGGTGGCGCCCGCCGCCTGCGCCGGTCTCTCCAGGAACGGTTTGACGAGGCGGTGGTGGTGGTACGCAGAGGCCGCTCCGTGCACCTTGCAAACCCTGAGGAACCGTGCGGCGTTGGCCTGCCACTCGGGGGTGGGGCCGTGCGAATCGAGCTCGCGGCAGAAGCGCTCCAGCAACGAGGGTCGGCGATCGAGTGCTCTGAGCGCGGGCTGGTCGTCCGGCGGTACGTGGCCGGACTTTTCGTACACGATCGACTGATAGAAGGGGTCCTCGGTGCGGCACAAACCGAGCGCCACGTCGATCTCGTTGATGGCCGCGAAGTCCCCAGCGTTCGGGCCGCGATAGTCCGTGTGGCCGACGCGATGGGTCTTGAAGTACGGCCTGACGTTGAAATAGAAGCGGTCGACGTCGAGCTGCCGGCTCAGTGCCTGATTGAATCTGAGCACGTCGCCGAGCGCGGCCTCCGCGTCGTCGAAGAGGTACGCGGCAATGCGGCTGGACACACCCATGTCGGCGATGTCACGCAACGCGTTGGCCGCGCGCCGGTAGGCAAGGACGGCGAGGGCGTTGAACCGGATGAAGATCTCTTCGTCCGGCAGTAAGGTAAACGTGCGATAGCGGCCGGCGACCGCGTCATGAAACAGCGCCTGGTGCGCGAAGACGTAGCGTGGGACGACACCGAGCGAGCTGCCGATCCTCAGCGACAGGGTCCATGCGGGCTGCCGTCCGCCTGCCGTCTCCGACAGGCCAGCCTCGTGGCGCTGGCAGGCAGCCAGATAGTGGCCGATCATGCCCAGCAGCCGGTACCGTGCGCGCGGATCGTCCGGCAGTGCCGGCATGCATGCCAGCCGCTCCATCAGCGCGCCGCCCTGCTGCAGCAGGGACAGCTTGAGCCTGTCGAGATCGGGCCGTCCGGTGAGCACGTCGACGTGCTCCGCGAAGTAGGCCTCTTCGAGTTCCGTATTGATGCGAACGAAGTCACTGCGAAGCCAATAGTCCAGTTCGGCGATCGGGTCGGTCACCGCTCACTCCTGCATGTCAGCACCGAGTCCATCGTCGACGCCTGGCTCCCGGAACGTCTTGAACAAGATTGCAATGCGCCGCGGAGTTCGCGCGTGATGAGCTGTGCAACCACGTTCAAGACGGCCGGAGTCTTCGCGGACGACGCTGAACATGAGCATGTCGCTCGACGGGTCGATCAGGGCCGCCAACCCCACGCCCGAACAACCGCTTGGCGTCGGCGGCGAGCGCCTGCACGAGTGGGCCTTCGGTGCCGACGAGATCAACAATAAGCTTTTGCGAGGCGCGACCGAGGTCATGGGAGCCCTCGTCTGACACAATGCCTGAATGGGTCGCCGCGAATATCTGAACGCAGTCGCTCATACGTGCCGCCTACTCACCTCGCCCTGGTTGGGCGTGTTCGGCACGGATATCGACAGCGCGCGCGCCTACGACCGCCACTGGCACACGACGTTCGGCTTCGGTCTGATGGAGCGCGGTGCCCATCGCTCCCTGAGCGGTCGCGGCGTCGTCGACGCCTACGCGGGCGATGTCATCGCGCTCAATCCCGGCGAGGTGCACGACGGCTGGCCGCTCGGCGTCGCGTCGCGCCGATGGCGCATGGTCTATCTCGACCCGGAGGTCGTGACGGCGATGGCGGCAGAGACCGGATCCGCCGGTGACGTTCGCCTGACACGCCCGACGATTCAGGATCGGACCCTCATTCGGCCACTGAGAAGCCTTCTGCGACGGCTCGAGCGCTGGAGCGCGTCTCTGCACCATGCAACCGATGAGGCCCTGGCATGCGAAGAGGCGCTGGTGCTGACGTTTGGGAAGCTGCTCAACGGACACTCCACGGCCACATCGATCAGCGAAGCCCGGAGCGACGTCGCGCGCGTGCGCGAGCGGCTCGCCGATGATCTGGTCCACACGCCATCCTTGTCAGAGCTCGCGGCACTCGTGGGGCTGAGCCGCTACCAAGTGCTGCGGCGCTTCGAGCGTGTCTACGGAATGACGCCGTTCACATGGCAACGACAGGTGCGCACGGAACGCGCGCGCGCGCTGATCGGCGGCGGCAGAAGCCTCGCTGACGTCGCCGCGGATTGCGGATTCGCCGATCAGAGCCACATGACGCGTGTCTTCGCTGACCACTTCGGCTTCACGCCTGGCACCTGGGCGGCAAGCCTGAGGCGCAGACACGAGCGCGGTGAGATCCGCAACCAGCTTCAAGACGGCCGGCGACTGTACCTCGAAACTAACGTCGCCAGATGCTCACTGCCGCGAACGACCCCGTTGGCCTCAGTATCAGACTCTTCGTCGACGCCTGGCGAACGATGAGCGCTGGCGCTCAGGCATATGCCGAAGAGTCGGCAGGCGCCGCCCACTACGTCTTCAGCGGGTTGCCGATTTCGTTTTTCAACGTTGTGCTCGTGACCCGTCGTGACGTCTCGGCGGCGACGTTAAGCGCTTCCGGTCGGGAAGCGTGCGATTGGGCGTCGACACGCGACGTTCCGTGGCTCTTCGTGATCACGCACGAGGCGCTTGCAGCTGGCACCGATCCCGTCGCCGCCCTCGAGCCGTGCGGCTTGACGCCGCTCATGCCGCTTACCGGAATGATCGCGCGACAGGTTGCTCCACCGTCGAACGTGCCGTCGGAGCTGCAGCTCGTACGGCCGCAGGACGACGGTGACTGCTCGGCGCTCTTGCAGGTCAACGGCCTTGCCTACGGCATGGATCTCCACGCCGGAAAAGACGTGTTTGGAAAGCACGGCTTCTGGTCGGGTCACTTTCCGGCCCTGGGATTGGTGAACCGGAAACCGGTGTCTGCCGCGGCAGTCTTGATGGTGGGCGGTTATCGCTACGTTGCGCTGGTTGCAACGGATCCGGCATGCCAGCGCCGCGGATACGGCGATGTGGTCATGCGCCACGCACTGGAGCTGTCGGGGCGAGCCCATGGCCATGCGCCGACGATGCTGCATGCCACTGCGGCGGGCCGGTCGATGTACGAACGAATGGGCTATGCCACTATCGCCGAGCATACCGTCTTCATCGAGAAGAAATTCCTGAATGGCCACTAACCGATAGTGGTTGCTCGGGCGGCGAGCCTGAGGCGCACACACGACGCGCGCTGAGACGCGCAACCAGTTTCAAGACGCCAGGCACCTGCAAAGACGACACTCGCTTCCAGCCGCCGTGACGGTCGGCCAGGCTCCGGGAACCCCTTCATGACTCATCGAGACCTTCATACCGAACTGAAAGAGCTGCTGGGCACACTACCCGAACGCGCCATTCCCAGGCAGACAGACGCGGACCGGATCGCCGCGATCGCCAGGACCGGCGGACAGCCGATGCTCGATGTCACCGAGCACAGCAACGGGTCCAGCACGCCGTTCATCGATTACTTGAATGCGGACATTCTGCACACGCTGCAGCAACCGCGAAGCGATCACCCCGACGAGATGGCGTTCATCTGCATGGCGCACGTCATGGAGGTGACGTTCAAGTTGCTGTGCTGCGACATGCTGCGCGCCCAGCACGCGATCCGAGGTGATGCGATGCACGCGACGCGAAGCATCCTGCGTCGCGCGAATAGGACGCTCGAGTTCCTCGCCCAGACATGGAATGTTCTCGCGACCATTTCGCCGAAGGGCTATCTGGCGTTTCGCGATCATCTGGGGGTCGGTTCAGGCTTCGAGTCCTACATGTACCGCCGCCTGGAGTTCCTGCTCGGCAACAAGCAGCCGCGTCTGCTCGAGCTTCACAAGCACGTCCCCAATGTGCATCGAGCGCTCGAGCGTGTCCTCAATGCACCGAGTGTGTACGACGACGCGATCGCGCTGTTGCATCGGCGCGGTTACGCGATTGCCGAGCACGCGCGACGTCGTGACTGGTCGGAACCCTATCAAAGCCATGACTCGGTCCGCCGCGCGTGGCGCCGCGTGTACCGGGAGCTGGCGCCCGAGGATGAGCTGTACGAGTTCGCCGAAGCGTTGATGGATGTGGCCGACCGCTTCAAGGTCTGGCGCTTTCGCCACTTCGTGACCGTCGAGCGGCTGATCGGATTCAAGCCAGGAACCGGCGGCACGTCCGGCATCGGGTGGCTGCGCCAGATCGTCGATCAGAACTTCTTCCCGGAGCTGTGGGAAGTGCGGACCACCCTGTAACGGCGCCGCTATGCCAGTCAAGCCGATCGAACACTATGCGGCAGACGTCGAACACAAGCCGCTGCGCCGAAGCTTCGGTGCACTGCAACTCACCATGCTGGGTGTCGGCGGCGTCATCGGTACGGGCATCTTCGTGCTGACCGCGCTCGGCGCCGAGCGGGCAGGGCCGGCCCTCATGTTGTCGTTCGTGATTGCCGCGACCGTCTGCGCGTTCGCCGCGCTCGCCTACGCGGAGCTCGCATCGATGGTGCCGGTCGCCGGCGCCGCCTACGCTTACTCGTACGTGTCCATGGGAGAGTTCGCAGCATGGATCGTCGGCTGGAATCTCGTGCTCGAGTACGCCGTCTCGGCGGCGGTGGTGGCGGTGGGTTGGTCGGGCTATGTGACCGGGCTTCTCACCAGTATCGGCGTAGAGTGGCCGGCGGCAGTGACGCTCAGCCTGCTGGCAGGCCGAGGCGGCGTCGTCAACGTGCTGGCCGTAGTGATCATCGCCGCGCTCACCGCGTTCATCGCGACCAGCACGCGCAGGAGCGCGATCGTCGGCTCGACGCTGGTCGTCATCAAGCTCTGCGCGCTGGCGCTCTTTCTTCTTGTCACGCTGCCGAACATCGATCCGGCCAACTTTCGCCCGTTCATGCCCTATGGCTTCGGATCCACCGATGCGAACGGCGTTGCCAGAGGCGTGATGGCGGCCGCCTCGCTGATCTTCTTTGCGTACCTCGGCTTCGACTCGGTGTCGACGGCGGCCGAAGAGACGCGCAATCCGAATCGCAACGTCCCCGTGGCAATCGTCGCCTGCCTTGCGATCTGCACGCTCGTGTACATCCTGGTCACGGCGGGCGCGCTGGGCACGACCCCGTACCAGGAGCTCGCAGGCAGCACCGACCCGCTCGCGCTCATCCTGCGCAGGATGGGGCATGCCACGCTCGGCAATCTGATCGCCGTGGCAGCGATCGCGACGCTGCCGAGCGTCATTCTCGTCCTGCTCTACGGGCAATCGCGGATCTTCTTCGTGATGGCGCGGGACGGGTTGTTGCCCGGCGCACTCAGCCGCGTGCATCCGCGTTTCGGTACGCCATATCTCGTGACCATTCTCACCAGTACGTTTGTCGCACTGCTCGCCGGACTTGGGCGAGCCGACGAGATCGCGGAGCTCTCGAACGCAGGGTCGTTGTTCGCATTTGCGTCCGTGGCCATCGCATTGGTCGTGCTGCGGATCGCGCGGCCGGATCAGCCGCGGCCCTTCCGGTGTCCGGTGCCGTCGCTCGTCGTCCCGGCGACCGTCATCGGATGCGGCTATCTGTTCTACAGCCTGCCCGGCGCATCGCAGGCACGCTACGCCGCGTGGCTCGCGATTGGCGCCGTCGTGTACATCATGTGCAGATACCGTCGGAGCATCGTCAGTGGAGACCAGAAATGAGGCTTGCGCGAACATGCCTTTTCGCCGGCGCGCTGGCGTTGATTGTCGGCACATCGGGTGCGGCTCAGACCGAGCCGCCATCTACGGTCTACATTCATGCTGGCACGCTGCTCGATCGTCCAGACCGGGCGCCGCGCGGCGTATCGACGATTATCGTTCGGCGCGGGCGCATCGACGCTGTGCGGGACGGGCTCGTCGCACCGGAACCTGGCGCGACGCTGATCGATCTCGGCACTCAGTTCGTACTGCCGGGCCTGATCGATCTGCACGTCCATCTGCTGTGGGACAACGACAAGTTGCGCGCGCGGCTGGAGCAGAACAATCGCGACATCGAGGACAACCTGCTGATCGGCGTCGACAACGCACGGCGCACGCTGGAAGCCGGCTTCACGACAGTGCGCGACATGGGCTCGGACGTTCGCAGCATCACGGCGCTGCGCGACGCGATCGCGAACGGCTCGCTCGCCGGCCCGACGATCGTCGCCGCCGGGCCGATCATCTCGATCACCGGCGGCCACGGCGATCCCGCGAACAACACCAATCGTGACTTCGCCGGTACGGCGCGCGAGAGGGCGACCAATCTGTGCAATGGGCCCGATGACTGCCGGCGCGCGGTGCGCGAGCAGATCTCGCAAGGCGCCGACGTCATTAAGTTCGCTGCCACTGGTGGTGTGATCAGCAACGTGGGTGGCGGCCTCAATCAGCAGATGCTCGCAGATGAGATGAAAGCGATCATCGACACCGCACATCTGTTCGGCCGCAAGGTCGCGGCGCATGCACACGGCCAGAGCGGCATCCAGTCGGCGATCGACGCCGGTGCCGACTCGATCGAGCACGGCACCTACACCGATGCACAGACCAACGCGCTGTTCATGCGCACCGGCGTGTGGCTCGTGCCGACCATGTCTCCCGCCCGTGCAGCAGTCGCGCAGGCGCGGGCCGGAGTGCTTCCGAAGGCCACGCTCGCGAAGGCGGAGGAAGGCGCCGCGGCGCACGCCAAGAATGTCGCCCGTGCCATTCGCGACGGCGTGAAGATCGCATTCGGCACCGACAGTGGCGTTGCGGAGCACGGTAGGAATGCCGAGGAGTTCAGCCTGTTGGTGCAAGTCGGCCTGACACCCGCCGCCGCAATCCGCGCAGCAACGCTCGACGCCGCAACAGTGCTCGATCGCGTCAATCAACTGGGCAGTATCGAACCGGGCAAGGACGCGGACATAATCGCAGTCGCGGCGAGTCCACTGAATGACGTTACAGAGCTGCAACGCATCCGGTTCGTGATGCGACAAGGAATCGTACATATGCTCAACGGAGCGGGCGGGCGTTTCCGGTAGCAGGTAGTGGTCAATCCGAGGCGGATGTTCTTCCACGGCCACAGCTGGCATGGGCGCTGCCAGGCCTCAATCGGTTAGCGAGAGGAGATAGCAAATGACGGGTACCAACAACGGAAACGCCCTGAGCGCCCTAGCACCGCTTCTCGGCGAGTGGCGCTTGACGGCCGTTTTCAAAGACATTCCACCGGCCGACGTCGACGCTCGTGTCAGTTTCGAGTGGCTGCCGGGCGAGCGGTTCATGATCGAGCGCTGGGACTCCCAGTTCCCGAGGCGCCCGACGGGATCGCGATCATCGGTCCCGATCCGAAGCGCGACGGCCAGTACCTTCAGCACTACGTCGACTCGCGCGGCGTCGCTCGCGTGTACAAGATGAGTTTCGCAAACGGCGTCTGGAAGCTATGGCGAGACGAACCCGACTTCTCGTCGCTCGACTTCGCCCAGCGCTACACCGGCACGTTCAGCAGCGACGGCAAGACCATCGTCGGCGCCTGGGAGATCTGCCACGACGGCAAGGCCTGGGGGAGCACGACTTTGACCTCACCTACATCAAGGTCTGAACGAGAGACGCGGATGCATTGCACAGTCGGCACTGCCGTGGGGCATCGATGGAACGGCCTATCTCCATGTCCCTGATCCGGACGCGTTGGCGGAATTCCTGTCGCGCAATGCCAAGTTGTCCGTAGCGTCAAAGACATCGACGATGGCTTGCGGAGATTCGAGCGCAAAGACGCTGACGGCTACGTGTTGTTCTTCGGCCGTCCTCGTTCATGAGCACGAATTCACTTTGGATTTCTGCGTCGCCGATTAGTTGGACATCAACACAGAGGAGAATTCAAACATGGCCGTTCACTACCTGGAGATCGTCAGCAACGACGTAGACACGTTAACCGGGCTTTACCAGCGGATCCACGGTCTCTCCTTTGGTCCCCCTGACCCCGACCTCGGGCAGGCGCGGGTTGCGACGGCGGCGGACAGAACTATGGTGGGCATCCGAAGGCCCCTCGCGGCGCATGAACAGCCGGTCATGCGCACCTACCTCGCGGTCGAAGACATTCAAGAAGCCGTGAAGAAGGCCGAGGAGCACGGCGCGATCGTTGCCTATCCCCCGACCCGACAGGGACAGCGGGGGACATTTGCAATCGTGATTCAGGGCGACGCGCAACATGGACTCTGGCAACGCTAGGACGTGTCTCCTAAAGAACGAGACGCGGATGCATCGCATGGTCGACACTCCCGTGGGGCATCGATGGACCGGTCGCGAGCTGCGGTCTGGAGCGGCCGCGATTGGGCTCGCGCGAGGTGACGCCGTCATGATTCACGCTGGGCTCCGCGCGGTAGGGCCGATGCCAGGCGGATCGGACGTGCTCATTCGTGCCATCCTCGATATCTCGGCGACGAGGGGACCCTGCTCGTCTACACCGACTGGGACGACGGGGCGGACTCATAGTTGACGAAGCCGTTGAGCAGCGGGCCAAGGGCAGTCTTCACGGACGTGTTCTGCGGGCCGATCATGGCGCCGCCGACCATCTTCGGCCGAAACGCGTGCGCACGGAGTGCGCGGACCAACCCAATCGAATCCGCGAGATATGAGCAGAAGAACAACAGGTCGCAGCCGGTCGCTGCGACCTCGTCGAGGATCGGCGTGAAGTTTTCCGTCTTCAGCGGATAGGTCTGTTCGTGGACGATCGTGAATCCGTACCGCCCGGCGTTGGCCCGCCCACCAATCAGCGGATTACGGGCGAACTCGGCGTCGGCTGTCACGAGAGCCACCGTCGTTGGCCGAGGCGATTGCTCCGCAGCGACGGCGAAGAACCCTTCCGTCAGGGCCGTGTTCGGGTCGGGGCCGGTGGGGATCATCGCGAAGTAGCCCGGATAGGCGAAGTCGCGGTTCACCCCAAGCCCCATCAATCCGACAAAAACCGCCGACGTTCGATGACCAGCGGCATCGCCGGGAGCAGCGTGTTCGTACCGTAGCCACCGATGACGAGATCGACCTTGGCTTCGTCGAGCAGTTGTCTGTAGAACCCCTCCACTCGCGAGGCTTCCGTGCCGTCGTCATAGCAGATCAACTCGACCGGATGCGACTGGTACTGCCGCTCAGCCAGTCGGGTGCCTGGCACGGCGTGGCCGCTCATATCACGGCGTTCTATCAGACCTCAGCAGGCCAAGGGCAATAACGCGGAGCATCAGCTCGTGTCGATTCGATGTGCAGTTTCCAGGCCGCCTACTCCAGTACCAGTTCAGTCAGTGTTACGGCTTGGCAGTTGGGGCGTGAGCGACCCCCTCGGGGCCGGCCCGAAGCTGGTCCCCGAGGACGCGACGCGGGTCGCTCACCGCGAGCCTCGCCGGGCCGCTGACTTGATGGGATCAAGGATGCCGTCCTCATATCTCCGTAGACATGATCCGATCCCCGCAATGGATGGACGCCCTGCGCGTCAGCGCGATGTACATGCTCCTGCATCTGTCGCGGCGCATGATCGTGTCAACGCCGACCGAAAACCTGACAGTTCCGCCGATTGAAAATCTGACAGATCGACGAGAGGACGAGCCTCAGTTCGTCGCCACCTCCTGACGCGCGCGCGAAAGGCCATCAGCGTGTTGAACAACGCAAGCGCCCTCTGGATCGACGCGTCGGTCGAGGACCGGCTGCGGCTTCAGGAGGTGCTGCTCCCGCAGGGCCTCGTGTGGGACGGCACAGGATTTCAAACCCCGGCTACGTGCTTGTCCTTCTATCAGTTGGCCCCGGTCGATGAGGCGGGATCCGCACCGTCTCCGCTCGATGGAGTTCAAACCCCACCGATCTCGTTGGCTCCCAATGAGTTGGGCTCTGAAACGCGGGGCTGGAGTAAATGATGGTACCGGTACGGGGATTCGAACCCCGGTCCCGTGGCTGAGAACCACGTGTCCTGACCCCTAGACGATACCGGCACTCGGGACAACGAACTATTGATTCTACCGACTCGCTCCGGACGTGGTCAAGGGAGGCGCCGCCGAATCAGTACACCGGGCGCCATGTGAAGAACAGGGCGCTCACCAGGCCCTGGGCGATGATGCACAGCGCTACGAGGCCGACGAAGGCCGGCTTCGGCGTCGCCTTCGCGAGGTAGAGGAAGAGCGGGAACAGGATCGCGGTGTAGCGGCCGAGCGAGGCAAGGCCGCCGCCGGCGACGGGCATGAGCACGCCGAGCAGCACGAACGCCGCGTACGCCCACCCGAGACGGCGGCCGAGAGGAATCACGAGCGCGATGACGAGCAGGCCGGTCACCCCGTTGGCGAACTTGTACGGGTACTCGCGCGCGAGCTGGATCGGAGATGCGATCAGATCGGACAGGAAGCGCGACAGCACGAAGATCGGATCCATCGAGTGCCGTCCCCACGCCTCTTGCGCCTTCAGCCAGGTGAGGGGGTCACCGGTGACGCCGTGCACGTAGAGGCTGTAGATCAGGACGCCGAGAACCGGCGCCACGATCGGAATCGCACTCCGCACGAGTGGCCAACGCGCGCTCGCACTAGGCCCGCCTTCACCGATGTCGCTCGATCGGTTTCGTCCGAAGGCAGGCAGCGGGTACACGTCCTTGATCCATAGCAGGCCGAGCAGCAGCGCGAGGACCACGCCGTTGGGTCTCGTGAGGCCCGCGATCAGTCCCCATACGAACGCCTCGATGTGACGGCCGCTGAGGTAGCTGTAGGTCGCCGCGCAACACGCCAGCAGGAAGAGCGATTCGGTGTACGGCAAGCCGAAGTAGATCGACCAGGGGTACACCGCGCACAGGAGCGCGGCGCGATGGCCGGTCGCGGGATCCATCAGCAGCGCGCCGAGGCGTGAGAGGTACCACAACCCGACGGCCATCAGCAGCGTGGAGAAGACCACACCGGTCCAGTTCCATCGCACGATGGAGTCCGCCGCGCCGGTCGCCCACGCCACGGCGCGAAGCGCCAGCGGGTACGCCGGGAAGAACGCGATGTTCTCGAGGACACCCGGCTCACCATCCCATCGATAGCCGTCGCGCGCGAGACTGACGTACCATTCGGTGTCCCATCGGAACGGAAGATCGAGAACGGGATTGGGGTGCGACGAGGGCACCGGCCAGTCGAGCTCTTGGGGGAAGCCCAACAACAGCGTGGCGCAGAGACCGACCGCGAGAACGTACGCTCTCGTTGCAAATGCGGTCACGAGGAGCGATGGCAGCACCTCGGTGGAGGCCACGGCCGCCCACGTGCGAGGCATGCACACGAGTATAGCGGGACGCGCGCGACAACGCGATCCGACTCGTCCGTGCTGCGATCGCGAACTGACGCTCGCGATCGCAAGGCCTCGAGGTCTGCGGCCTGAGGCTTGGAGAGCTGATCAAGAGTCGAACGTCGATCCGAAGATCGGGCGGCCGCCGAGCGAGGTGTAGAAGGCCCAGAGCGCAACGCCGACGAGCAGCGCCGCCGTGATCGCACTCCGCGCCGCGAACCACGTCGACGCGTCCAACGTCATCGGCAGCCAGTTCATCGTCTGATACGCGAACATCGCCGCGAAGTACGCGAGCAGTCCCACCTGTGACACCAACGCCACGATGACGGTCACGAAGATGACGACCGCAACTATGGAGAACGTCACGGCCTCGCGATTTACCGACAACGCGACGAACATCAGCGCCAGTGCCACATAGGCCAGCCACCGATTCCGCAGCACGATCAGCGTCAGCAACAAGAGGAACAGAATGATCAGCGACTCCGATACCACGCGTGTCGCGATGAGCGCGATCCGCGACACGAATGCGCCTGTACTCAAGAGTCCTCGGAGCTCGTTGCTCCCACCGGGCGTGATCGGTGGCTGCCCCAACCACTCGGGTAACGCTTCGAGGCTCGATCCGACTGCCACGAGCGCGATTCCGGCCGCCACGCCGATCAACACATCGCGGCCCACCAACGGATCGCGGACGCGCCCCGCCAACAATCGTGTCCAGGCGATCAACGCTTGGGGCCAGCGCCGCCTGACATAGGGCTCGATCGCCAAGTACACCAGCCACAACTGCAGACTGAGAAACAGCGCCTCGCCGGCATGGAGCACGAAGCGTCCCCACTCGGTCCCGGCCTGAGATACATGATCGACACCCAGCAGCCAATCGAGCAGCAGAGGCAGCAACGCCGCGGCACCGACGATCGCCGCGCCGCGCGTGTCGGCACGGTCGGCGCGCGTGTTGCTGCGGGCCAGCCAGAGGCCGATCACCACCGCGACGACTCCGACCCCCACTCGCAGGTATTCTCCAAGCGGCTGCAGCCAGTCGCCACGTTCGGCGTCGGACGATTCCGCGGTCTGCCACGGGAACAGCACCGAGAAGAACACCGGACGCGCACCAACAGCGGCGGCTTCGACCCGAAGCGTCCAGTCCGGTCGCCCCGGATCGGGGCCTTCCCACGCCGCCCGCGCATCGGCAAACGTCGGCGGCGTCTCGCGCGGCTCCACCGACGTGAAGGTGCGCACATCGAGACCCGCCTCGGCAAACAGCGGCGACCAGTCCGGCGCCGTTGCCTGCGAACCGCCGGTCGTCTCGCTCGGAGGCACGCCGTGGAACGACACCAATCGGCCCTGCGACGTCAGCGTCACGCGGGTCATGCCCGGGTCGATCGCGGGCGGATCGTCCTGACTCACCGAACCGGCCGGGCTGATGGGCACGAGCGATGAGGGGCTGGCGCGAAACCAGAACTCCAGCGCCGGCGCATCCGCGGCGGCGAGCCGCTCCCACCGATCGACGCCGCGATCGTGATCGCGCACGTAGTTGGTGGCGCGCTCGTTGCGGCGCCATCCGTACGCCGAATCCTGGCCATCGCGGCCGTAGCCGATGCGGTTCAAGAAATCCTCGGCACGGCTGGCCAGCACTTCGGGCGATCGCATGTTCGGCGCGAAGCGATAGAAGCGGACCGACGACGCCAGCCACGCGCTGGCCACGAGTCCGACCGCGAAGAGCCCAAGCAGCGCCCATGCGGTCGCCGGTCGCAACGCCCCG
>DAINCF010000011.1:0-31691 GCA_036732565.1 Vicinamibacterales bacterium | reverse complement strand
GGCCGAGGCGCACGCCGACGAAGCGCGGCACCGCGCCTTCGACCACGAGGCGTTCTGCAAGCTGGCGGAGCGCCTCGCCGTCGCACCCATCGGCGACCAGAATGGCGATGCGTCGCGTGCGAATGGCGCCGTCGCCAGGCCGCGCGAACAGCGACAGCGCGTTCGAGGTGGTCACCTCCGGGCCGACCGTCTTCTGCACGACCTTGGGCAGCGGCGCAGGAAGCTGGCGGATACCGAGACCCGAGGCCACCGATTGCGCCAGGAACCCGTCCACGTTCATCAGGCCGGCGACCATGCGCTCCCGAATGGCGGGCACCTGCACGCGAGAGAGCTCGAAGCGAAACGCGTTGATGATGTGCGTCTTCTCCACGTCGCTTTGGCTGTTCCAGAAGAGCGTTGCTTGCGTGTAGTGGTCGGCGAACCGCTCCGCCTTGCCACGCACTTTGTGATCGTCCGTGTCTCGCGGCTCCGGAACCGACACGAAACCCGTCTTGCCGGCCTGGAAGGGGCAACCGCCACCCAACGAGTTGGGCTCGTAGGACACACGCCCGCGGTGAAGAGCCTGGCGATGCATGCCGTCTCGCTGGTTGTTATGCACCTGCGCCACCGGCGCGTTGATGGGAAGCTCGTGGAAGTTGGGTCCACCGAGCCGGGAGATCTGCGTGTCGACGTAGGAATGGATGCGGCCGGCCAGGAGCGGATCGTTAGTGAAATCGATACCCGGCACGATGTGGGCCGCGCAGAACGCCACCTGCTCGGTCTCGGCAAAGAAGTTGTCTGGATTGCGGTTGAGCACGAGCCGGCCGACCGGCGTCACGGGAACCAACTCCTCTGGCACGATCTTGGTCGCGTCCAAGACGTCGAACGTGAACGCATCGGCCTGTTCCTCCGTGAAGATCTGGAGGCCCAGCTCGTACTCGGGATAGACCCCTCCCTCGATGGCCTCCCAGAGGTCGCGACGGTGAAAGTCGGGATCGGCACCGGAGATCTTGACCGCTTCATCCCACACCAGCGAGTGCGTCCCGGCCAACGGGGACCAGTGGAACTTGACGAAGCGCGACTCTCCGCGGGCATTCACCAACCGGAACGTGTGCACCCCGAAGCCCTGCATCGTGCGATAGCTGCGCGGAATCGCGCGATCGGACATCGCCCACATCAGCATGTGCGTGATCTCGGGCATGAGCGAGGCGAAGTCCCAGAACGTATCGTGCGCGGTCGCCGCCTGCGGCATGGCGAAATGCGGCTCGGGCTTGGCCGCGTGCACGAGATCGGGGAACTTCATCGCATCCTGGATGAAGAACACCGGGATGTTGTTGCCGACGAGGTCCCAGTTGCCCTCCTCGGTGTAGAACTTGACGGCGAACCCGCGAACGTCACGCGCGGTGTCTGTCGATCCACGCTCCCCGACCACGGTCGAAAAGCGCACGAACACTGGCGTTCGCTTGCCCGCCTCGGCAAAGAGCGCCGCCCGCGTATAGTCGGTCAGTGGCTCGTAGCATTCGAAGTACCCATGCGCGGCCGAGCCACGCGCATGGACGATGCGCTCCGGGATACGCTCGTGGTCGAAGTGCGTGATCTTCTCGCGGAGGATGAAGTCCTCCAGGAGCGTTGGCCCACGTAGTCCAGCCTTCAGCGAGTGCTGGTTATCGCCGACCGGCACGCCCTGGTTGGTCGTCAACGCCCGATTGCTCGAATCGACGCGCACCCGATCGAGCGGGGCGATCGTCTTGTTGACGCCGATCACTGGAGACCCGCTGCCAACTTTTTCCGAACCGTTCACCTCCTGAACGGTGCTGGCACCGACGATCGGATCGGCCGGCTCGAAATGCTCGCCCTCAGAGGGAGCAATGGCGGCCGCGGAGTCGTACTCGAGCGGCTTGTTGGCGTTGAAGCGCATCCGAGCCGCGAGCGCGTCCGTCTCCGTCATCTTCGTGCTCGGATCATCCGTGGGCGCTAGAAGCGGCGCGGGCTCAGCCGGGCCGGACATCGTGGAACGGCTGTTGGGATCAGCAGTGGAATCGTCAATCGGGTCTTTGGGTGTGGTCATAGCGTGGTTGCGTTCCGGAGATGGGGCCGCGAGCACGTCGAGGTGCTCGCGGGCGGTGAACTCAGCGGCGGGAGCCTGTCTTCTTCCTGCTGCGGGTCTTTGTGTTGCGGCCCCGGCTAGAGGCCGACTGCTTGGACGTGTCGAGCACCACACGCTTCACGGCGGCGACCACGCCTTCACCCTCGTCGCTGTCATCTTCGACGTTCGGCTCGCCGGCCGTCGCGGCCTGTTGATTGATGCCGCCTTCGGCTAGGCCGTTCAGCTTTTCGTCGGCGGCCTTCTCCTCGGCCAGGATCTCGTCGAGCAGGTCGGCGGCATCCGAATGGCCCAAGACCTTCGCCCAGGCAACCAGAGTGCCGTAGGCGGCCATTTCGTAGTGCTCACTCCGCTGCCCGGCGGCAATCAGGCACGCGTCCATCGTCTGCGGATCGAGGTCCTCCTCGATGATGGCCTTGCCCTCCTCGATGATGCCGGCGATGCCATCGCAGTGTTTGCCGCGCACCTTCTCGCCAATCGAGGCAAATACCTGTTCGAGCCGTTCGACGTGCCCGCGCGTCTCTTCGAGATGATCGAGAAACGCGGTGCTGAGCTCCTCGGCCGTCGCCGCTTTCGCGAGCTTCGGCAACGCCTTCAAGAGTTGCTTCTCGGCGTCGTACGCATCCCTCAACTCATCAACAAATGCCTTCTGTAGGCCATCCTGCATATGGTTGCTCCTCGAAAGATGGCGGACCATTCCGCGCAGCTCGCGTGCTGAAGCACGCGAGCAAGTTCTAGACCGGATTCATCCGATTGTTCTGAGCTCTGCAAACGCCTCGCGTCGCGACAACGGCGCCATCGTTTCTGAATCGCTCGCTGGTCAAGCGATCGTCAGACGTCGAGGCCAGCCCGGCTCGAGGTCGCGGTTCGCTGTTCAGCGCGTCGATACTGTTCGTCGAATCCCGGCACCAGCTCGTTCAAGTACGCTTGGAGGCGGGCGCTCGCCACGCCGATCAGCGCCACTTTGACGTTGCTCCACAGGGCGAGGGCCTGACCCTGGGCAGAGCTCCGATGACCGGCGAGGGGCCGAAGCGCGTCCGCCGATTTCGGCCCCGGTACCGAGGGCTCCGCGCCAAGCGTGGCCGCGAGACACGCGCCGCCGACGAACGCGGCTCCCAAAAAGACGAGAGGCCTCGCGCGAAAGTGCTCACCCCAGTCGGTGGCGGCATCGACCTTGTCCTGCAATTCCTTCAAGTTGGAGCCGAGGCGTTCGCGTGTCCGGTCGATGTGCGTGGTTATTTCGTCGGGTGTTTCATCCATTCGAGGTTCTCCTTGACCGACTCAATCGTCTGCTGCGGCAGCGGCCGAATCCGTTTCACCCTGCGAATGCCGACGACGACCAACACGGTCGCGATACCGGCCAACACCACGGCAACCACGAGCGTCGCCGCCCACATCGCCATGTTGGTGGCAAGCAGATACGCGGCGGTCCACAGCAGGAAGATCCACGCACTCAGTGCGCCGACGACGCCCGCTGCGATCCAAGTGCCCGACGACGCGGCCCGTTTCGCCTCGTCGCGGATCTCGACTCTGGCGAGGCGGACTTCGGCACGGACAATCTCCTGCAGGTTTCGCAGGATGTCTTGTAAGACGTCAACGACGGATCGCCCTCCATCCACGGTCTCCTCCTCGCATCAGTCCCGAGACAGGGCCCGACCAACGAGGAAGCCGAATGCCGCGGCGACCACAAGGGCAGGGCCTGGGTTGTGCTTCACCCAGCCTCCCAGGTCCGCCACCATGCGTGCGGCATCATGGGTGCGCATGTAGTCGGCGGTGGAGCTCAGCCGATCCGCGGTCGCATGCGCGAACTCCTGAATTTTGGGGCCCCCGGGAAGTCGCTCAGCGCTCGCGCGGACGGCTGAGGCCGTACTCTCCAAACCGTCCGCTGCGGCGTCACGACCCTGATTGACCGTGTCGGCGCCAGCGCCGGCCATGTCCGTAATCGCGTCCTCCTGGTCCCGAACGCGGGTGGTCGCACGTGGTGCGGTGGCTTCGGCCGAGTTCTTCAACGGATTCTCTGAAGACGGATTTCTATTTGGCATCGTGGTACTCCTGTTCACACACACCGGACTGTTGATACACGTCAGGACCGCCCATGAGCGTGGGATGCGGCTCATCGAGCGGGCGCGCGCGCGTCACCTGCTGCGCCCGCAACAGCTCCGCCCCATAGTCGCGATTGAGCACGCGCGAGAGCTTGCCGCTGGGCTCCTCTCGGAGATCCCACAAACCGCAGTTGTGCCAGTGGGAGGGATCGTCCCACCCGCACCGGTCGATCACGGGATACAGACAGACACCAAGCACTGGAACCCCTTGGCGGAGCGCGATGCGGACTTCTTCGCTCACCTCGCGCAGCCACGCGGCGCGGCCGTCGCCGATATGACTGGTCTCGGTCATGCATAGCGGCAGGCCATAGCGGTCGAAGACCTCTTCCAGCAGCGCGTGAAGGTCCTTCCAGCGCCGATCCCTGGGGATCAGGTGCCAACCGAGCTTCCGACCGCTCGGATGCTCCCACTGGTTGTCGTGGTAGAAGTTCACACCAATGGCATCGATGAGAGCCGGGCTGCCCCCGAGCTCCGCTTCACGCACCCCGGTCAACATGTCGCACGCTTCGAACTGACTGTTCCGGTAGTCCTCGGCCGCTTGCCGCTGTGTGGTGTCGGTCGTCTCGGGGACCACATGAATCAGCGGCTCGGAGGTCACGATGCGCGCATGTGGTGCTACCGCACGGATCGCCTCGATACCGGCAATGGCGGCCCGGACCAACTGGCGTTTGACCTGGGCTCCCTGATTCACGAGATAAGGATGGAACCAGCCTGTGTCACCGGCCGCCCACGCCAGGAACGAGATTTCGTTGATCGGGATGAGCATGGGCCGCTCGTCTCCGTGCTCACCAAGAAAGCGTGCGATGGCGGCTGAGAATCGTTCGAACCGCTCGACAAACGACGGCGACAGCAAGTCCACGTCGTCCGGCCACCCGTAGTGACAAAGTGTCCAGATCACCTGCAGCCGATGACGCTTCGCCGCCCGCACCATGGGCTCGAGCGTCGAGAAGTCGTAGCTTCGGTTCCGTCGATCGATCAGGTGCCATCGCGCCGATTCGCGCACCGTGACGATGCCTAGCTGGCGAAGGCGCTGGTAGTCGTCGTCGACCATCACATCGTGCGCCGTCGCGGTCGTCATATCGAGGCGAACACCCGCACGATTGATGTGACACGCGGCCTCGAACCCCGCCGCCCAGAAAGACGAGAAGCTGATGGCGTGCCGACCGCGCGCTGGATCCAGTGGCATGGTGTCGCTCATGCGCTTTGGGCGGTCAATCGGGCCCCGTCGCGAAGAAGGCCGTTGACGAGCGTCAGGGCCTGGGCGACGACCTGGTCCATGTTGTAGTAGCAGTACGACGCGAGGCGCCCACAGAAGTGCACGCCGGTTCGTTCGGCAAGCGCCTGATACTGGCGATAGATGGCCGCATTCTCGGGTCTCGGCACCGGGTAGTACGGTTCACCGGTCGCCCGCGGATACTCGTACACCACCGTCGTCCGCGGATGCTCCTGGCCCGTCAAGTACTTGAACTCGGTGCAGCGCGTGTACGGATTGTCGTTCGGGTAGTTGATGACGGCTGCGGGCTGGAAAACCGGCCGGTCGAAGGTTTCGAACTGGAACTCCAACGAGCGATACGGCAACTTGCCGCAGCGGAAGTCAAAGAACTCGTCGAGCGGTCCTGTGTAGACCATCTCGCCGTAGGGAATCACGGCCTCGATCTCGCGGTAGTCCGTGTTCAGGAGCACCCGAATGTTTGGATGGCGGAGCATGCGCTCGAACAGCTTGGAAAAACCGTCCCGAGGCATGGCTTGGTAGGTGTCGGTAAAGTATCGATCGTCTCGACTCGTCCGAAACGGCACGCGTCCAGTGACGGTCGGATCCAGCTCCGAGGGATCGAGGTCCCACTGCTTTTTCGTGTAGTTGCGGAAGAACTTGTTGTAAAGCTCGCGCCCGACCTTGCCGACGACGACGTCCTCGGCGGTGCGAATCGGGGTGCGTGGCTCCGCCACTGACGCGATGAACTGCTCGAGCTCGGCCGAGGTGAAGTTCGAACCATACAAGGCATTCACCGTATCCAGATTGATCGGGATAGGCACGAGCTGGCCATCGACGGAAGCCTTCACGCGATGTTGATAGGGCCGCCAGTCCGTGAAACGGCTCAGGTATTCGAAGACGTCGTGCGAGTTCGTATGAAAGATGTGCGGGCCGTAGCGATGCACGAGGATCCCGGCCTGGTCGTGATAGTCGTAGGCATTGCCGCCAACGTGCATCCGTTTGTCGACTATCAGGACCTTACGGCCGCCAACTTCGGCCAGTCGTTCGGCCACGACCGCCCCGGCAAACCCGGCGCCGACCACGAGAAAATCGAACATCATCGCTCTCAATCGCTTGGGAACCGCTACGCCGGGCTCGAGTGAATGGCCGCTACAACCGGCCTCGTCTGACGAGCACGGACGGCTGCCCGCACCCGCTCATCCATGCGTTTCCAGATTTGATCCCAGCTCTGTGATGCCAGATGCGCATCGGCAAGCGCCTGTCGTGCAGCCGCCGGTTCACAGAGTGCGCCGCGAATGGCGCGCACGAACGCTTCTGGCGTCTCGGCGATGTGCGCGAGTCCCGCGTCGCCGTAGGTCCGCACGACGTCGGCAATCGGCGTGGACACGACGGGTTTGCCGGCGGCGAGATATTCGGGTGTCTTCGTCGGGCTGATGTACTTGGTGGCGGCGTTCATCGCGAAGGGCATCATGGCGACGTCCCATCCGGCGATGTAGTGCGGCAGCTCGTCGTAGGTCTTGGGCCCGAGGTAGTGAAGGTTCTCGGCGCGCGGCAGGTCGGCGGCATCGATCTTGGCCACGGGCCCGACCAAAACGAAGTGCCAGCCAGGGGCAAGTGCCGCGGTCGCCGCGAGAAGGCGACGGTCGAGGCGTTCATCGAGTACGCCGAAAAATCCGATTCGAGGGGTCGGGATGGACGATTGATCGGCTGGTTCGTCCTTGAAGTGCCTGGCTATCGCGAAGTGGGCGACGTCGACGCCGCTCGGACACTCGTAGACGTTGGGGTGCAACGCTCGCTTCGAGCGATACAAGCTGTGGCCACCGGTGAGAACCAGATCCGCACGGGCAAGGAGTTCTTGTTCGAGCGCTGGCAGCTCAGGCGGAGCACCGGCAAAAGCACTCAGCTCGTCCATGCAGTCGTACACCACCGCGCATGGCCGCACATGGTCGGAGAACTGCAGCGCCATCGGGGTGTAGTACCACAGCACCAGCTGGTCGCATTTTTCGGCTTGAATCAGGTCGTCGAACAGCTGACGAAGAGCGCCAATCGGCGACGAGGGCGAGATATGCGGAATCGCGATCGTCACGCCCGACCGGTCGCGTCGCAGCTCCAGGAACGGCGACACCGCGTCGCGCTTCGGTTCCTCGACGAACATCACGCGGTGATGTCGCGCGGCGCGGGTTAGAAGGTGCTGTGGACGTTGGTAGACGAAGTCCCACCGCAGGTGCGACAGGCACACGACGGTAAGAGACGCCGCCCGCGTGGGGTACGCGCGCACATCGCTTGATTCTGTGCTTCGGGGAGACTTGGATATCGCCATGACTCGAGTCTCGTTCGGGGCCGTCTTCCGGGAGCCGGCCGCATCGAGATCACGATGGCACGACGAGTACGAGTCTGGATATTGGGTTGAACGGAGGGGACCCCTTGGGGATCACCCTAATGGGTCTGCAGCGCTGGTGATGTCATGCTGATACGAGTCGTCGAGCCAGCCCTGCAGCATTGCGAACTGCAGCAGCTCGATTCTCCCGTTGAGGTGGAGCTTCCGCATCCCGTTGGCCTTGTGGACTTCCACGGTCTTGACGACCACGTCCAATCGCTGCGCGATCTCTTTGTTGCTGTACCCTTGCGCACTCAGGCGCAGAACCATCGTCTCACGCTCGGTCACGGTAGGCAGGCTGGTCTGACGTTTGTGAAAGCTGGAGTCCAGGAAGGGTGCCGCGAGATGTCGAGTGAGCGCCGAGTCAACATGCTGCCCCCCGGCGGCGGCCGCACGAATCGCATGCAACAACTCGCTATAGGGACTCTGTTTCAGCACGTAGCCGGACACACCGGCGCGCAGCAGCTCCTGCAGGTATGTCTGATCTGCATGGCGAGTGAGGACGACGACCTTCAAAGCCGGGCGCCGCTCTCGCAGGGCACGGGCGGCCAGCAGCCCGCTCGATCCCGGCATCGACAAATCCATGATGACGAGGTCGAGATCTTCACGCTCGGCGTAGCGCATGGCATCGTCACCATTGCTGGCCTCGGCGACCACCTGCATGTCCGGCTGCTGGTCGATCAACAGGCGGAGCCCTTCGCGAACCGTCGCATGATCTTCCACCAACCCGATTCGCAACGATGCGTTCATCGAAGGTCCCCCCCGACTCTCCAGTCTGGACGCTTTACCAGCGGAGATCAACCATGGTCACGTCGCGCCAGCGGTTGAGATCCGACGTGAGCGTCCCACCTCACGATCATGCGCGGGCGAACCAGCCGCCGACGGTCGTCGCGGCATTTACGACGAACGCGGAGGGTCACGTCGATTCGTGGAGTCTCGAAGCCGAAGAGCTCTTTGGACTGAGCGTCGAAAGCGTCATCGGCAAGTCGCCGGCCATCTTAATCACTGGGCCATCTGCGGACGCGACCGCGGGAGCCGCGAGTGACAATTCGCCACTCACGTGGTTTCAACGCCTCGACGGCGCCCGCTTTGCCGCACGGCTGACCGTGGTCCGCCTCCGCGATAGTCTCGGCGACATCGGGCACGTCCACCTGATTGTGCCCCTCGGAACGGAGAGCGCTGAGCTTCGCTACTCCGAAGAGGCCCGCATCCGCCTGCTGCGCCGCCTCGTCATTGCCCAAGAGGAGGAGCGCCGGCGCATCGCCCGCGATCTACACGATCATCTGGGACAGCAGCTGACGTCTCTGCGCTTGAAGATCGAAGCGGTTCGAAGTGGCGCCGCGAGTCTTCCCACGGTTCACGCGACGCTGACGCAGGCCGACGCCCTGCTCGTGCAGATCGACCGGGACATCGACTTTTTATCGTGGGAGCTGCGGCCCGCCGCCCTCGACGACCTGGGACTGAGAGCGGTGTTGGAGAATTACGTCCACGAATGGTCGCGGCACTCGAACGTGCCCGCCCGCTTCCACGCCGAGGGCGTCACCGATGAGCGAGTCGCTCCGGAGATCGAGGCTACGCTGTATCGCATCGCCCAGGAGGCATTGAACAACGTGGCCAGACACGCGCGGGCGCGCGCGGTCGATGTCCTGCTCGAACAGCGCGGCCGGACGATGTCGCTGATCGTCGAAGACGATGGTATCGGCTTCGACCCTGCGACGGTCTCGACCAAGATGATCGGCCTACTCGGTATGCGTGAGCGCGCGACCGTGGTCGGCGGCACCCTCGACATCGAGCCGACGGCCGGCGGCGGCATGACAGTGCTGGCGCGCGTCCCGCTACACCTCACCGATGTGCGCGCGCCCGAGGGCAGCATGGCGCCTGCGGAGACCGCCGGTGCAGCCGACGGTCTCGGCGCTCGGGTCTCGTCGGAGCTGATGCCCCGGTCCTCCAGCCGTATTCAGGAATTGCAGCGCGCGGTGGCCGCGCGCGACGAGTTCATCGCCACCGTCGCCCATGAGTTGCGAAATCCGATATCGCCGTTGATGTTCCAGGTGCGGCTGTCGATTGACAAGGCGGAGCAGATGGATCGGTCGGGCGAGCCCGTCTCGGCAGACTGGGCGCGAGCGCAACTCCGACGGATCGAGCAACGCCTTCATCGTCTCCTCGAGACCCTCGACCGCCTGCTTGATGTCTCTCGCCTCTCGAGTGGACGTATCGACCTCGAGCTCGATGAGGTCGATCTGGTGGAGTCGGTCCGAGACGTCCTCCTCTCCTTCGAGGCCGAGCTCGCGGTCGCCAAGTGCGAGATGAAGGTGACGATGCCGGCCAGTGTGCTCGGCCGGTGGGATCGCCTACGCTTGGATCAGATCTGCCGAAATCTCGTCTCCAATGCCATCCGGTTCGGCGCTGGTCGGCCGATCCACGTCACCGTGGAAGCGGACAACGATGTGGCGACGTTGAGGGTGCGAGATTACGGCATCGGGATCTCGGCCGACAAGCAGGAGGTCATCTTCGAGCGATTCGAGCGCGGGCCCGACGCTACCCGCAGCGGTGGATTCGGAATTGGGCTCTGGATGGTGCGTACCGTTTGCACAGCGATGGGAGGCTCCATTACCGTTGAGAGTGCCGTCGGCGTCGGTGCCACATTTGCCGTAAGGCTCCCGCGACGTTTCAAACCGGGCCCAGCGGCGTGAGGTGAGCGAGTGAGCGATCAATCCGCACCGCTGGACAGGTGTCTGACCGGCATCCCCGGCCTCGATCGAATCCTCGATGGCGGCCTGTTGGAGGCGGGCGTCTACATCATTCAGGGGCCTCCGGGAGCCGGCAAGACCATACTAGCGAACCAGGCGTGCTTCCATCACGCATCGGAGGGAGGCCGGGCCGTCTACATCACCCTCCTCGCAGAATCGCATTCGCGCATGTTTGCACACCTGCGACGGATGGCGTTCTTCGACGAGTCGAAGATCCCGGACTCGGTCTACTACGTGGGAGGGTTCAGCACGCTGGAAGCAGAAGGGCTCGGCGGCCTCATTACGCTCGTACGCGGCATCGTGACGAAGAAGTCCGCCGGGCTGGCCATCATCGACGGCCTGGTCTCGGCCCAGGAATCAGCGTCGTCGGAGCGCGATTTCAAGAAGTTCCTGCACGAACTTCAAGTCCTCGCCGATCTCACCCGCTGCATCGTGATCCTGTTGACCAACGCCGAGCGCCAGAGCGGGTTCTTCCCCGAGCACACCATGGTCGATGGGGTGTTGCATCTCACCGACGAGATTTCCGAACTGCGGCCGCTCCGCCATATCCGCGTCTTGAAGCTGCGCGGGAGTGAGCCGGTCCGCGGGCTGCACTCCGTCCAAATTTCCGATCGCGGATTCGAGGTGCGTCCCCGTCTTGAAACGCGGCTCAGTAGCATGCCTCTTTCAGAGGCGTCGATCGTGACGGGGCCCAAAATGGGTTTCGGCATCGCGGAACTCGACGCGATGCTTCGCGGCGGTCTCCGCAGTGGCTCGATCACGATGCTCTTGGGATCGTCGGGCAGCGGGAAGACCGTGTTCGGCATGCAGTTCCTGGCTGAAGGCCTGAAGCGTGGCGAGCGCGGGTTGTATTTCGGATTCTTCGAGCACCCCGACGCCATCCTCGCCAAATGTCAGAGTATCGGGATCAACGGCATCAAGGAAGGCGTCGACCGCGGGCTGGCGCTCGTCCTGTGGCACAAGCCCATCGAAGGGGTGATCGACGAGATCGGCGAGCGTCTCTTCGAGGCCGTCAGAACGCTGAAGCCGCACCGCCTCGTCATCGATGGCATGCAGGGATTCGAGCGCGCCGCCGACCTGCCCGAACGTCTTCCTGATGTCTACAGTGCCATTGCCCAAGAGTTGGAGCGCAGACGCATCACGACTCTGTACACCACCGAAACCCGCGGCCTGTTCGAACGCGATATTCATGTCCCGGTCAATGGCCTGTCGGCAGCCACGCAGAACATCATTCTGCTGCGCCACGTCGAACATCGGGCCGCCATTCTCCGCGGCTTGGCCATCCTGAAGGTGAGAGACGATGACTACGATCCCACGATGCGAGAGATCAAGATCGGCGCGGACGGTATCACGCTGCTAGACACGTTCTCCGACGCTTCCCACCTGATGTCTGGCGGCGGTGGAGACCTCCCATGGCGTACGCCGAACGAGGGGTAGTTCCGATCGTGTCCGCCACGCCTTCTATCCTGATCGTCGAGGACGAGTACGGTCTCGCTGAGCTGTTGCGCGACCTGCTGGCCGAATTGGGATACGAGGTCAGTCTCGCGATCAATGGCCAACTTGCACTCGAGGTGTTGCGCGAGCGCAGGATTGACCTGGTCTTGACGGACGCGATGATGCCGGTGATGGATGGAGCTGAGCTCGCCCGCGCAATGCGCGCCGACGAGCGCCATCGCCGGATTCCCATCGTCATGATGACCTCGTTGCGCGCGGCGGTTCCTGCCACGCCGGGTCTCTACGAGGCTGTTCTCAGGAAGCCTTTTACGCCAGATGCCCTGCTGGAGGTTCTCAACGGGTTCATCGGTCGCCCGCCGGTCCGTGACCGAGGATGACTCCGCTGAGCACGCGGCTGCATGAACACCCAGTCACGGCTGACCACTCACGACGGAACGAGAGGTCATCATTCAGTCAGCGCAGAATGCTCGTTCCCCCAAACGTGTTGTACTCGCGTTCCAACTCGGCGGCATGAGCCTCGTCTCTCGCTCTCGCGCCGAGTACGATGCCGCCTTCGCGCACGCCCTCGTCGTATGCCCGCGCGCGTGCTTCGGGAATGCCAGCGCCGATCAACGCGCCGATGATGCCGCCGGTGGCACCGCCAGCGCCCGCCCCCGCCAGCGCCGCAGCGATCGGCCCAGCGACCACCAGGCCGATGCCTGGCACCACCACATTCGAGCCAACGGCAAAGATCGCCGCCAGGGTCGCCCCGACTCCGCCACCGACGACGCTCCCCATGCCCAAGCCCTCCATGGCCTTCGAGCCTTGCTCCAGCTCTCGGCCGGTGGTCGTATTGGGGTAGTGACGCTGGCGCGTCTCCTCGGACATCAACACATCGATGTCGGTGGGAGCGTAACCCTGCTTGGAGGTCAAGTGATCGTACACGCGCGCGGCGTCTTCCGGCGATCGGTAGAGCCCACTGACGTATCCAGAGCGGTTCCAGGATGTGGAAGCGCCTGGATGATCGCTATCTGCGAGTTGCCGCTCGCGTTCGGTTGAATCTTCGTTCTTGCGTGGTTCCATGGTCAATTCTCCCCGTTCCCGATGGTGCAGCGCAGTCAAGAACACGTTCCTGCCTGACGACATCGCTCGACTCACCCACAGTGCAACCGGTGTTCCAGAGTGCATTGGTCGGCGTGAACGCGTGGCCACGACGAGAGAGCTGTGGCATGAACATCTCGGCCTCGCGGGCCATCAGATGCCGAGGGATGCGTAACAGGCGGACGCGGGAACTGTTTCGGAGCTCACCTAAGAAGTTGCGGCGGTTTCGACTAACGGCGCGTGGGTCTCACGCGCACGTCATCGTCGCAGCCCTCCAACAGTCCGACGCGGATCAGAATCCGCAGCCCGCTTGGTTCGCCAGAAACCACAGGACGATCAGGGAGGTCGGTACACCCAAGAGCCAAGCCACACCATATTTCATCGCGCCACCTCCGACCGACCCGAAATGCAAGCGCCGTTCCGCTTTCGCACGAGAGCGCTGCGTCAAAGCTGACACTGCCTCGTCAGCCGAAGCTGCGCGACCTCGCCGCCGATCCGCACATCAGCCTGTCGTTCGAGCCGCGTTGAATCCGCGAACCAATGGCTTCGCCAAACGCTGGATGGCGAGCGACGCGCGCGCGTGAACGAGCCGCGAGCGCCGCGAATACCCGACGAGGTTAGTCCCGCCTCGAGAACCGCATCACCTTCTGCACGTCCAGGGTCATCCTCAAATGCTCCTTCAAATCGGGCAACGTCTTGGCAGCGAACGCCTTCAATGCGGGGTCACTGCCGGCGTTAGCCTGGCGCTCGAACTCCTGAATCGCTTTCTGATGATCCTTCGCCATCATCTCGAGGTATGCCCGGTCGAACTGTGATCCACTGAGCTTGGCGACGCGCGCCTGTTCTTTCTCGTGCTCGGCCGTCGGTTTCGGATCGACGCTGATGTTCTTCTCGGTCGCGATCGACGTCAGTTCGGCATCGGCTTTCTTGTGGTCGGCGTCGATACGGCGCGCGAGCTCCTTGACGGCATTCGCTGATGCTCTCTGCATCGCGAGCGCTGCCATCTCAACCTCGACGTTTCCGCCGGCAACCGCTGTGCGAACGAATGCCTCATCTGCAGGCGAAGGCCTGCCCTCGACGGCAGCGTCGGCCCGCGCTGACGGCGTGGTTTGGGGACGCGCTGGATCCTGTGCAGACCCGGGCGTCGCCGCCAGAAGCGCCCCGAGCGTCGCGATGCTGACAATCCGGTGCAGCTCGTGGGACATCGTGCCCTCCAGGTCCGCAGTAACAGTGGGTTAAACCTCGATTTCGTTCACCGGAGCGCGTGCAACTTGGGTCCGTTCAACGACGCGCGCTTCAGCGTGGCCACTAGGTACGCGTTCGGTACATCGAAGAAATCTTCTTCGCGACCTCAACATCTCGGTCGGTCACCCTCCCGCCAACGTCATAACGCGTCAACTCGAAAGTCACTTCGCTGTACGCGATATGGACGTCGGGGTGGTGATCGACGGTTTCGAAATATGCGACGAGGCTGTTCACGAAACCGAGCGAGTGCACGAAGTCCTGAAACTCGAGGGTTCTCGAGAGCTTGTTGTCCGCGTGCTTCCACCCCGATAGCCGCGGCAGGATAGTACGCAGCTCCTTCGCGGTCAGAACCTTGGGCTTGTCCATTGCCACAGACAGGCAACCCCACAGGTAAGTACTACTTCGGGCTCACGCTCAATTGGTTGCTGATGCTGTATCCCTTGGCGTTCTCGCGCGCCACGGCTTCGGCGACTTTCTTCTGCTCCGCCGTCGGAACCGAGCCTTTGAGCACAACGGTCTTCGTGCTCGCGATGGTGTCGACGTTGATGTTGGTCGCATCGACGCGGCCATCGGCGATCAGGGCCGATTTCACATCCACGGTCTCGGCACCGGCGGCGGCCTTCTCGATATTCCGTTCGGTGTCCTGCTTTGCGCCGCGCATGGTGTTGGCACATCCTGCAGCGCCCGCGACCGCGGCCGCTAGGTAAGCCCACGCCACAAAGTGACTCATGCGGTTCTTCATTGCGTCCTCCCCCTCGATTTGTTCGGCAAGTGGTCACTGACGGCGGCGACGATCGCGGCCCTCTCATGCCTTGGCCAATCAAATAGCAAGAGGGATGCCGCTCGCCGGAAGCCGCCGTCGATTCGGCCGTTTCCATGACGCCCACGCTAGCTGCATCGTTCCTCGCGCCAACCCTCCAACTCGAGTTCGAGGCGTTTGGCAAGGACGTAGCTATCGCACTCCACGTGAATAGCGAAGAACTCATCCTCGACATTCAGGTGGGCCATTGACGCCCGTGGAGCAGGTGCATCTGGCACCGGTGCCGGAGACGGCACGTCAATCGGCGGAACAGTTGGCGGCGTTCGGTCTGGCGGCTGCGGATCGGGGGGCCGCTCAGGGTCGGGAGGCTGCGTCACCGGCGGCGGCGAGCCCGGACGGGGTGCTTCGGGTTTCGGTGAATGGCTCATGCCGACCATTGAGCAATCCCAGGGCCAAAACCGAGGCGCAGCGATCTCGACGATGGAACGGTCGAAACGCCGCTCATCGCCGGTTGCGCAGACGAGCAAACTCGAACAACGCATGATCGCGAGACTTCATGGCCTGCCATCGCTCCAGCAGCAGGCGAGCCGCCAAGAAGCCGAAGGTCATGCCGTTGCCGCCGTAGCCCAGGGCGAACCAGTGACGCGGATATCGACGATGGGGACCGATGTACGGAAGGCTGTCGGCGGTCATCGCGAAGAGACCCTCCCATGCACGGTCGGTTCGTACCCTTGCTGCGGCAGGCAGCCGGGCTTCAAAGTACGCTCGCAGATCGCGTGCTGCCGTATTGGACTGTCGACGACGCCGTTGACCGGGCTGTACCAGCCGGTCCTCGCCGCCTAGGAGAAGTCGATGCTCCGGCGTCCAACGCGCATAGTGGTACGGCCGCTCGGTGTCCCAGACCATGACGTCCGACAGACCGACGTCGTCACGCTCGACCCTGTCGAGCGGCTCCGTCGCAAGAACGTAGGTCCGATACATTCGAAACCGTCCCGCCAACGGCCGAAACTGAGGCGTCGCATAGCCGGTCGCAATGACCACGCGGTCTGCGTCAACGGTCCCTTGACGGGTTCTGATGCGCACACCGTTGCCTGCCTTCTCAATACGTCGCACTCTCGACCGTTCGAACACACGAGCGCCCGCGGCGGAGGCAGTGCGGAGGATGCCGACACATGCCCGATACGGATCGAACTGCGCCCCGTCCTTCGACAGAATCGCACCGTGACCGGCGATGCCGGTCAGGCGGCGAAGTTGTCCGGGACCAAGCCACTCGGCATCGAATCCCGACCGCGCGCGAAGTTCACACTCCAGACGAAGTCGTTCGGCCGTTTGCGCGGTTGTGGCGTAGTAGACGGCATCTCGCCTCTTCAAATCGCAACGGATGCGAAGACGCTTCAGTAGCGCGACCAATTGATCGACCGATTGATGACTCAACTCCCAAATCCGCCGGCTGTCGCGGGCACCATAGCGGTTCGTCAGCTGCGCCAGTTCGACGTCCGGTTCCTTGAGCAGCAGCGCTGAGCTCGCTGCTGTGCTGCCATGCCCGACGAGCTCGGCTTCCAGAACCGTCGTGGAGATGCCCGCGGACGCAAAGGCGTGCGCCACCAAGGCTCCGGTCATTCCGCCACCCACAACAGCCACAGCAGTGTTGTGTTGACCCGACAGCACCGGATATCGTGGTTGGACTCGTGCGGCGTCAGGAAGCCAGAGCGGGCGTCCGACGCGCAGCTGTCGTTGCGGCCCGCTCAACGACGGCACTCGGCCGACGGATCCCGCAACCAGGTCAGGAGTCGCTCCAGCGGCCAGCAGTTGACGATCCTGTTGACGGGGATACCAGCCAGTCGCGCGTGCGCCAATGCGGTTTCGACATAGGACAGCTGCGCCGTGGTATGGGCATCGCTGTCGAGCGCGAAGATACACCCGAACGTGCGTGCCTGCCGTCCCAGCGTGTAGTCGAGATCCTGGCGCGCTGGATCGCCGTCGATTTCAACGGCGATACCCCGCTGCGCGGCGGCGTCGAACACCGCGTCCCAGTTCGCGATCACCCCGGCCCGCGATCCGGAGATGCGGCCGCGCGGATGCGCCAGGATTCGCACCATCGGATGCTGAAGTGCGGTGAGCATGCGGTCCGTCTGATCGTTGTTCCTTCGTAGCAGGGAGTGCGGCGCGGCTAGCACGACGTCGAAGGTGGTCGCCTCGTCGTCGGTGAGATCGAGCTGGCCCACCGCGTCGATGTTCGCCTCGATACCCTGCAACAGTCGGAATCGGCCTCCGTGTCGCGCGTTGACGTCTTCAATGTCCACACGCTGTGCCGCGGCGTCGGCCATCGACATTCCGCCGGCGATTCTGAGCCCGTACGAGTGGTCGGTTACCGCTGCGTATTGATAGCCCCGCTCGACGCAGGCGTCGGCAATTTCCTGGACCGTCGGAGAACCATCGCTCCATTCGGAGTGCATTTGCAGATCGCCGCGGTACTGGTCAACGGTGGGGCCTTCGAGGGAGGCATCCGCGAGAATCCGCCGTACCTCCGCGCGGCTCAAGAAGTGTCTCCGAAGCTCCCGTCTTCGCCGGATGTCGGCGCGACGCTCGCTACGTTCGATGGCTGATTCGACGGTCGGCGAGTCGCCGGTCTCGAGGATCTCGCGGATCACGCGCGCCGAACCCGGTCCGATGCCCGGAATACGCGGTAAGACGCCATCGGGTCCCAGCAGGTCGGTCAAGGGCTTGTCCAACGAGAGAATCGCGGCGGCCGCCCGCTTGTAGCCGAACATCTGTGGTGGCGACGACTGTGCGAACGCCAGATCGCGAAGGTAGCCGCCCACGACGGCGTTCACGTCCGCCTCGGTTCGAGGCTCCTGCATCGCCATCGCACGATCTCGGTTCTCAGTCCACTGTGGACAGTGGCGCTTCGGCCGGCCCGGAGATCACATCGCCGCCAGGCGTGAAGCGAGACCCGTGACACGGGCAATCCCATGTGCGCTCGGCCGTGTTCCAGTCCACCGTGCATCCCATGTGCGTGCAAATGGCGGAGCGAAGCGTGACCGTGCCTGCCGCGTCGCGATACGCGGCGACCTTCGCGCCATTGCGTTCGATGACCTTCCCCTGACCGCGTTGGACCGCACGAAGGGATTTCGCCTCCGCGCCGGAAAGCCGATCGCGAATCAGGTAGTACGGGTAGTCGACGTTCTCCTTGACGTAGTCCCACAGGCCGCGGGTGAGCGCCTTCCGGGCGGGATCGAACAGCTCGGTCCACGGGTTCGAGCGCTCGAGGATGGCGTCCGCGATCATGAGGCCCGCGAGCGTGCCGAACGTCAACCCATTGCCGGCGTATCCGGTCGCCGAGTACTGACGGTCGGCGCTCTGGCCGATGTACGGCAGACCATCGGGCGTCTCGATGACCTGACCCGACCAGCGATGCGTCAACTCGACGTCCGGCACGATTGCCCGGAGGTGGTCCTCGAGGCGCCGATAGCACGCCTCCGTATCCTCCTGTTGCCCGGTCTTGTGATCTTCGCCGCCGAAGATCACCACGTCATGGTCGCGGTGTGGTTCGACACGCACAAACTGGTAGGGGTCAGCCGTGTCCCACCAGAGTGCGTCGGGCACGACACCGCGCGCCACACGGCCAGCGATCACGTAGCTGGTATACAGCGCCAGCTTCGTTTGAAACAGGGTGGCGCCAGCCATGCCGCCGAAGCCAACCAGGGGATTGTGCGTCGCGACGACGACGTCCTCGCAGGTCACCGTTTGTCCATTGGCCTTCACACGGCGCGGGTCGTCGGAGAATTCGTTCACCTCCGAGTGCTCGTGGATTCGGCCACCGAGTGCCACAAAGGCCTTCGCCACGCCCGCGAGATAGCGACGCGGATGGATGCGCGCCTGATCCGCAAAGCGCACGCCTGGCCGGCCCACCAGCGGAACCGATTCGAGGTACTCGGCATCGAAGCCCAACTCGCCTGCCAGCTTCGCGTCAGCCTTCAGTTGCTCCGGCTGCTCACTCGCGTCGTCGCCGAGCGGGACGTGGAGGTACCCGTCCACCCGCTCGAGGTCCGCGTCGATGTCGTGCTCGCGGACGATGTCGTCAATCGTGGCGATGGCAGCCAGCCCTGCGTCCCACACCGCTTGCGCGTGGGTGCGTCCGAGTCCTTTCACCAGCTCGCTGAAGCGCGCGTCGGTCACCATCGTCAAGTGCGCGCTGGTATGTCCCGTGTCGGTGGCGGCACACCGGCCACGTTCGAGCACGATGACGCGTTTGCCGGCCTTGGCCAGGAGGTACGCCGCACTGAAACCGGTGATCCCGCCTCCGATGACGACGACATCGGCATCGGCATCGGCCGCAAGCGTGGCGAATTGCGGAAATGGGGTGGACGTCGACCAGTACGGGGTGGTGTCATCCTTTGCGGTGGTCATGGTGATCCCTTTGTCCGCCGACCAGCGCGCCGCGGCCATAGGCGTTGGCGGAACCAGCATGTTGCGTACCATCGTCGGTTGGCGGCGCCACCATCTGCTTCAGAACACTGCTGAAGCTGCTTTCGTCAACGTAGCCCTACGACCCTCGAGAGCGCCGGCGGTGCGGAGCCAACGGTGCTCGCCTCGTGATGGAGGCACTGCGAAGGCGTCGTCGTCTCCACTGATGGCGCCGGTTCTTCGCGTCTCAACGTGAGCAGGACGAGAGCCCAGGATGAGTAACCCAGGGCGTAGCCGACGGCGGGAAGCGGCCCACCCTCGACAAAATGATCGACAATGCAGGCCTTGCGCGAACCGACAGGGTTTGTTCTCGACAAGTCGGAGCAGTGGCTGTGGAGTTAACTAGAACTGGAGCCGAACCGATGGCGAGATCGAAGAGCAGGCTTGAGACGACCGCGGAGCGCATCGGCACAACTCTAGGCCAAGCGCTCAATCAGGTTGAAGCACAGGTCAAGAACGCCAAGCAGCAGCGTGAGGTGGCGATCAAGCACCTGGTTGCCGTGCGTGACAGGGCCAACCGGTTGCTCGCGGACCTGGGGCACGCCGTAGCGCAGGCGCGAGTGCCCAAATTACGGCAACGGCGCGGGAGGCCACCACAGACGCTCGAGTCGCCGATTCCACCCGCTGCGACGTCGTCGGGCGAGGGCCTCAAGAAGAAGCGAAAGCCTATGTCCCCTGAAGCAAGGGCCAGAATCGCGGAAGCTCAACGCAAGCGATGGGCCGCCCAGAAACGCATGAGTAATAAGTAGGCAGCTCCCAAACACTATGTCTGTGGGGTGAGGTGCCGTCTGGATGAGTCGGTCTGGACAGCCCCGACATCAGATTATTAGGCGGGCGGTCGGGCATTCCTTCCTACCCCGTCGATCGTTGACTCCGGCCGCGCGGCGGACCTGCATCCTCCACAGGTCCCCGCGCGACAACTCTCGGCGACCATCCTTGGCCGAGAGTGCGCCACCAAATTCAAGTAGTCCAGTGCCCAGCCTGAGCCAAGTACGTCTTTCCGCCATCAGTTTGCGTTCATTCCACAATCTTTGCGGTGCCGTGATCCTGGCACTGTTGTTGATAGCGAGTACCGGTTGACGCCGTTGCCATCGTCGAGGCCTCGGCGAGCGCGGCGTGTCGGACCCGACTGGGTGTGCTCGGCACTCGTGCCCGAGCGAGGAGGGGTGATGCTTCAATACGCTTTGGTGTTTCTCGTCATCGCGCTGATTGCCGGGGCGTTGGGCGTGTCCGGCGTGGCCGCCGTCGCCACCAACATCGCGTACGTGCTCTTCGTAATCGCCATCGTCTTGTTCCTATTGCACCTCATTTCAGGGCGCCGCTCCATACCTTGAGCGCCGTGACGCGCGTTGTCCTCCGCAAAAAGGGCCGGCTCGATGGCCGGCTAATTTCCCTCAGCGCGCGCGGCCCTCGAACGGCAGCGGAGGTGACCAATTCGTCCCACCCGCTCATCTTCGAGCGCTCGAGCCCTGCGACCTCGAAGCTGGCCGTACGTGTGCCACCGGCCCTGACGGGAAACTCGACGCGGATGCGGGCGGCGCCCGCCGTCATGCGCCATAACGCTCGCCAGTCACTGATGAACATGGCGATCGCCTCGTCCGTTCGCGGACGCCGCGCGGCCATCTGCGTCGGTGTCCCGCCATCGACGGTGACGGCGACCGAGCATCCGCGATAGCAGTCGAAGTCACCCGCTTGGAGCACGAGATAGCTGCTTCGCCCCCAGGATGGATGATCTCGAAAGACCAACTGCGCGCGGTGGAACCCGCTCCCGTCGGTCTCGATGTTCTCGGTGGACGAGATCGTCGCCGTCAACTGCCGGCCGGTCCCGGCGTCTACGTCGTGGTAGTTCCATAGCGCCGCCAGGCGTTGCGCTTCCCGCGCCGCGGCCGCATCGGCGCGCGTCTTGGCCTCGGCCTCCTCGGCCAGCGCGCGAGCCTTGGACGCGACGGCCGCCCGCTCGGACGCGCGGTCCCCGCAGGCGGTCCAGGCCGCCAGGCCTACCCCGATCACCAACACCGTGCGAGCACACTCCAATCGAAGCGTCCCCATCAGTCCCTTCGCCTTACGAACCTCGCCGCCAGATTCACACGGCGACAGCGTGGCACAGTTCCGTCTCTTGGATGCTATGCCGCTGCTACCCTACCGCCCGATGCGCCCAAGGCTGCCGCTGCGCGTGTGGCTCATTCCCCGAGGGCACGCGAATTGGCGAGCGATCAGCGCTCATCAGTCGCACCTGCCTTCAGAGTGCGCCCCCAAAAGCCGCGGCGACGAGAGTAACCGTAGGCGACCGAACGTGGTATGCGCAGCTCTACTTCGGTGCCGGCTCCTATCTCGCTCCACAGGCTGAGTTCGGAACCAATCTGTTTGGCGCGCTCACGCATGTTCGTCAAACCCCAATGACGGGCCCGTCCTGCGTTCAAGTGCTGTGGGTCGATACCCTTTCCATCGTCTCGGATGCGCACGCAGACCTCACGTACGCCATACGTGACCTCCGCTTCGATATGACGGGCCTGCGCGTGACGGTACGCATTGCGCAGCGCCTCGCTCGCAATGCGGTACACGTCGTCGCGAAGGAGCGGATGCAGGGCGCGGGGCGTGCCCACGACCGACACGCGGAACGTCGCCGAGCTCCTTTCCCCGTCCGGTCCCTGCGCGAAATCTTCGGCTAGCGCCGCGATCGCCTGCGCCAATTCGGCGACGGCAGTTGTGGAGGACCGGAGATTCTGGATCGCGTCGCGGCCTTCGACGATGGCCTGATCCGCCCGGTTGAGAGCCCCGTCGAGTGCCTCAACGGCCCGCTCGGGGTGCGCGGGCAGCAGGTCACGCACACTTTGAAAGCGGAGCATCAGCCCCTGAAAACTCTGCAACAGCGTATCGTGCAGTTCCCGGGCGATTCGCGTTCGCTCGCTGACGCGTTCATCCAGGCGCAGGTTGAAGGCGTGCGCGACCTGCCGGAGACGGAACTGATACAGCGTCCACAGCAGCGCCAGCACCGCGACACCGGCCGCCACGCGGAACCAACGGGTCTGATAGTAGGATGGCGCAATGGAGAAACTTACAGATGCGCCAGTGTCGTTCCATACCCCGTCGTTATTGCACGCGATCACGCGAAACTCATAAGAGCCTGGATCGAGGTTGGTGTAGAACGCCTCACGGCGCGTTCCGGCATCCTGCCAGTCCTTGTCCTGCCCTTCGAGCCTATAGCGGAAGCGAACCCGTTCTGGAATGGTGAGACTGGTGGCCGTATAGTCGATCTGCAGATTTGCTGTTCCGGGCGGCAAGCTCACGAATGTCGCGTTGTTGTGTTGCCGGCCGTCAGCAACGATAGATTCGATTGATACTGGCGGCGGCACCGTGTTCCGCTGAGACATCCTCGGATTGATCCAAGCCAGCCCTTTCGTTGTGGCGAACCAAATGCGACCGTCGGTGGTTTGCACAGCCGACGGTGAGGCGAGGGATCCCCTGAGGTCTGTGGTCAACCCCTCGAGCAAACCGAAGCTCTCGAATTCCACTTTGCCGGGGCCCGGCTGTTGAAGCTGACTTTCGCGAATGTGAACGATTCCCCGATTGTCGGAAAACCATAGACCATCTTCAGCGTCGGCGACGATTCCCGAGACACCGGCAAAGGCCTTTCCATCCGATGACGTTACCGGCTGAAAACGGCTGCCATCAAAGAATGCAAGACCAAGCTCGCCACCAATCCAGATCGTCCTCCCTTTGCCCTGGATAGACGTGACGGCCCCTACCTCAAGGCCGTCCTTGTCAGACAAAATCTTCACGCTGTTGCCGTCCAGCATCGCGACCGTATTCGTGAATCCGAACCATATACGTCCCGCTGGATCGGTAAACTCCGCAGTTGCCATACCCTTCGGACCACCAAGGCTCTCGAGGCTCGTCCAACTGGAGGCCTCCAGGCGATAGGTTCCGGATCCCATGGCTATCCACAACCTGCCCGACAGATCCTGCGTGATGGCTTTGACGCGCGATTGCAGAGTCACGGCGATCCCGCCCGCGGTTGGCAGATCGAGTTGGCGCAGTATCAATCCCTGCCCTGCAGGCAGACCGCGATGATAGTTGTAAGCTACCGTTCCCGGCTTCGAGCCAATCGTAGCCGCACGTTCGTCCGCAATGCGGAAGACAGACGACGGAGTCGCGAACCAGATGACGCCATTCGGATCACGATAGGCGCAATCAACGGGGCGATCACGCAGTTGTGTCGCGATGCCGTCCTGCCCAATCTGCACCAGAACCTGAGGCCCCAGACCAGAAGCCCAAAGCGACCCGTGGTCATCCGCGGCCAACGCGCTGGTGACAAAGGAGCGCAACGACGGGATCGGCAGAGCACCTCGATCCAAAAGTGGCTGGAGCGGGACCGGGACGACAGGGCTCTGTCGGAATCGATCGAGTCCGCTGCTCGTGCCGAACCAGACATTGCCCTCGCGGTCATGGAGAACGCTATTGACGTAGTCGCTTGTCAGGCCGTTCTCTTGGGTGAACGCCTGCACGTCGGAACTTCGGAACTGCCATGCCGACGGCCCTCTGGTTTGCAATTGCTGGAAACGCTCCGGATATGGCACTCGACGGATTCCGGTCCCGAGGCTGGTAATCCAAAGGCTTCCCTGATTGTCAAATGTGATTGCTTGAGATCCGACGAGGACTGCCGCGTTGCTTGTGCCCGTTAGCGGGACACGTCGCACGCCGTGGCCCGTCTCGGCCATCCACGGCGTGCCGTCTGATGCTTCGGCAATCTGTCTGACATGTTGGAGGCCGTCTGCAGCGATCTGAAACTGGTGTCCTCCCTCGACGAGATAGGCGACGCTGGTCGGCGTCCCCACCCAAACGGTGCCAGCGTGATCCACGAAAACGGTATAGGCGAGGTCCGCGAACCCCCAATCAGGTCCGATCGTTCTCCAGCGGGAGCCTTCCAGTCGAGCCAGTCCATCCTGTCCTGCCGCGATCCAAACCGCGCCCTGCCGGTCACGAGCGAAGGCCAGCACCGCACGCGACGGAAGCCCTTCCGCCGTGCCGTAGTCGGTCACCGTTCCATCTTTGATGAAGCTGACCCCTCCGTACCAATAGCCCACCCATAGGCCTCCATCTGGAACAGCGAAGAGCGAGACCACGTTGCGCTGCTGAAAGGCCCGCCCGGATTGCGGTGTGTAGGGTTGAAATCGAAGTCCGTCGAAACGAAACAACCCGGATGCGGTCCCTAGCCACAAGTATCCATCCGTGGTTTGGGCCAACGCCTGGACCTCGCCCGGCGATCCTTCGGTATAGGTCCAGCTAGTATGGTGGAGCTCGTCGAGCTTGCGACCGCGATCGATTGCGTAAGCGGGAACGGAGAAAAACAGAAGCCAAGAGCAAAGCCAGAAGCCGACTGTCCTCTGACGTCGTCGCTTCCGAGCAACGGACCTTGCGATCTTGGCCACTAATGTGCCTCTCGGCGCATACTACCAAACGTAAACTCGGAGTTTCGGGTCGACGGGTCCCGCCGCCACGATCCGTCCAAGAATGGGTAGTCCAGCGAGGCTCTGGGGGACATCAGTGGAGACGGCGGGCAGCGGCACACACCGCCGATGCGCGCCGCGCACGCGCGGACGGAAACGCACTGATGGCGAGGCGCGTCGCCGTCGGCGCGAGGAACGCCTGTCAATCGGTTGTCATCGCTCATCGAAGCCAAGGGACGAGCCGGCCCTTGAAGCCAGGCCACGTCTGGTAGGCTCCGTCATTCGTTCAACGTCCTCCCCTCCGAGCTCACGCGCGGATTGGTCTCCAGTGCCGCGCGATCCCAGTTGGCAAGCGTTGCGGCACTTGCGTACGTGCTGTCGACGAACTCCTTGATGACGCGCTCCGCCGAGGCCGCCGACCGGACCGCTTCATACGGCAGGATGAATTCGCCAAGCTCCCGATGGTAGTACGCGCCGTCTGGTTGGACAGAGGCGTCCTTGAAGCCCTGTGGCTCGGGAACAGCGTAGGCGTAAAACGCAGGCTCCGGGAGCGTTGGGCTTCCTGGCCAGAAGCCGTGGCTGATCACTTCGTGAGAATAGGCGTCGCGCATGAACGCCGGCCCTTCGCGCGGTGGGGCCAGCCGGCCGGAGAACCGTGTCACCGCGAGATCGAAGGCGCCCCAGAAGAAGTGCACCGGGCTGCGCTTGCCGACGAAGTCGCAGCTGTTTGCCGTCAGCGTCTCCTGGCTCTTCAGAAGAATGCGCCAGAACCGGTTCGCGAACGAGGGGTCGTACGAACGGTGGACGGTATCCTCGTCGAACCGGATCGGATTGGGCACCTCCACCGGCATGGGCCAGATCGTCACCGGAAGCGCCATGTCGCGTAGCGTTGCCATCACATCGCGGTAGAAATCGGCGACGGTTCGTGGCGCGAGCGACAGCGCTCGCCGGGCGCTGTCGGACGTTTCGATCACGAGCTGATGATCGAGGAAGTCGAACGCCATACGGAAGGAGCGATCGCCGTGCGGCAGCGTGCGTGTCGTCAAGCCGCGCGCAGTCACATCGAACGCGACACCCCAGCTGTGATTGATGGGGGCAGCGCGAGCGAGTGCGATCTTGCCCACGATCTGCGACCACATGTGCAGCGTCGCATATGTGTCCTTCCAGGCGTCGTACGGCAGGGTGGGCCAAGGTTCCAGCGTCATGTCGTGTTCTTTGCCGCAGCCATAGTATGAAGCGCGATCAGATCTGTAAAGTGCTGCAGAAAGGTCGCGATGAAACGTGAACCTGTCACCGCCACGTGGCCGAGCGCAGGCTTCCGTCGATGACTCGTTGAGCTGACGATCGATCGATTTGGAGGCACTTGCTCACACCGCTGCCGATGGTCAAGTGGTGACGTCGACAACTCCGGCCCGCGCGCGTCTATCCGGCGCAATCTGGAAGAGCTGGCGCTGCCTGCTCTCACGCCGCAACCCGTCGATCTGTCAAATCGCGGTCCTGGATTGCAACTGATCCGCTACGCGGACGAGGAGCGTCTGTCACTTCCGCCGCGTCATCAGCTGATACGCCGTGTGACGCCAGAAGATCCACGAGCCCAGCCATGTCGCCCCTCCGTACGGCCACGCAGGCTGCGAGCAGACGCCTCTGTTCTGGCGCATCGGAAGGTGTTCCGTGACCGTTGGCCAGGTGTCGGCGGGCGCGCGCCGCCAACTGCCGTACGTTGGCTTCGCGGAGCTGAAGGAGCCTCGCGATCTCGCCGTATTTGTATTCGAACGCCTCTCGAAGGATGTACACCGCTCGTTCCGTTGGCGAGAGCTTTTCCAGCAACAGCAAGACGCCGGCCTTCAACCTCTCGTTTCGCTCCCTGCCCGACTTGGCCTCAGTGCGGGTATCGACTGGTTCGGGCATCCAGAGCCCCACGCGCGTCTCTCGGCGTGACCGTGCAGATTGAATGACGTTGATCGCGAGTCGCGTCGCCGTCGTCGCAAGGAACGCGGCAGCGTCGCGCACCACAGTGCGATCGGTGGTCTGCCAGCGCAGCCAGACATCTTGCACGATGTCGTCAGCCTCGGCCACGCAGCGCAGCATGCGGTAGGCGATCCCGAAGACGCGAGGACGCACGCGCAGAAACGCCGCGAGTCCATCGTCGTGAGTTGCGTCACTCGATCCGGATTGAGCGGGTTGCGTTGAATCACCACGTGCAGTTGTCATTCTGGTCCCCCTTGCGGGGGAGTGTGAGGGTGACGGGGTCTGCCCACAACCCTCGACCGGGGCTCCGCAGGGCACCTAGATCGCCATGCCGGCGCACCCCTCTTTCGGGGTTGATGACCTCACCCCCTTCAGGGAATCAACGTTCGGGGATTCGGATGTGCTTGCGTCCGAAAATTCGTGCATCGACGGAACAGCCGCCAGGTCCCAGCATGGCGAGTGCGGCGCCAAGCACACCGAAGTGGAAGGAGATCCACGAATTCGCGGGATGCGACCAGGCAAGCCACAGCCCTACAGCCGCCACCAGCCCGCCGGCGATCGGTGTCCACAATCCGATCAGCAGGAACGCCGCAGCGGCCGCCGTGACCACGTCCAAGATCGCTGGTGCAGGTGTGGTCGCTGCCGACAGCCCCGCACGAATCAGCGGAATCGCCGTGACTGCGCGCAAGAGCAACAGGCCGGCTCCGGGCAGACCGCACGGAAATGTCGAGAAGAGTCTTTGCACCAGCCGTCCGCTGGCAAAGGTACTGGGTTCCGCGCCCTCGCGCGCGCCCCCCAAGAGGTGGTGAGATACGCCCCTTTCGAGGGGTTGCTAAAGTTCGATGATCCCGCGTCTCAGACCGATGGTGACCGCATGTGTCCGATCGTTCGCGGCCAACTTGGCGAGGATGTTCTTGACGTGGCCCTTCACGGTCTCCTCGGTGATGGAGAGTTGGTTGGCAATCGCCTTGTTGGCATTACCTCTCGCGATGAGCTTGAGCACATCGACTTCCCGTGGAGACAAGGCTTCGTCCCCGGCGTGCTCGGCCAACTGCGTCGCCACCTCAGGCACAATGCGCTTGTGACCCGCGTGAACGAGGCGGATGGTCTCTGGTAGTTCCTTCCGAAGGGCGCTCTTGAGTAGGTAGCCGCGCGCCCCGGCCTCGAGCGCACGCAGGACCTGCGCGTCGCCAACATAGGTCGTCAAGACGATGATTCGCGCAGACGGAAACTCCGCGCGAATCGCAATCATGGTCTCGACGCCGTTCATCTCGGGCATCTGGAGGTCCATCAGCGTGACGTCGGGACGATGCACTCGGAATTGCTCGACGGCTTCTCGGCCGTTGGACGCCTCGGCCACCAACGTCAGGTCGGCCTGGCCGGTCAACAGCGCCGCCACGCCTTCGCGGAAAAGGGGGTGATCGTCAACCGAGAGAATGCGAATCGGGACGCCAGGGGTCATGACCCGCCTCCGTGGATGCGGCCCGACCCAAACGCGTCTCGACGCCAGTCCTTGACCACGACGATGTCCCTTCCCGCATTCTAGTGGGCGCGCGGGGCGGGTGAAATGATTTGTTGGCTTGTCACGAGGGGGCGAGGGCGGTGATCGTGTGATGAGTCGATGCACGTGTCCATCGGCAGGCCCTGAGTCACTGCGCCGGAGTCAGGATCGGGGCGCCCTTGTCCTTCACGAAGAACACCACAAACTTGGCAGGCGCGGTCTTGCTCGTGTTCCGCCCGACGATGTGGACATCGTCGGGTCCCTCGTAAAAGGACTGGCCAGGGGTCAGCGTGACGGGCTCTCCGCCTTTCACTTGCATCACGATCGAGCCTTCGAGCACGTAGACCATGGCGTGGGCATTGTGGGTATGGACCGGGTCGATTCCTCCGGGTGCGTATTCCACGGTGATCATCGAGATCTCCTTTCCCGGAAAGGTTGAGAGATCCTTCGACAAGAGAGGCGTGACCTTGGCCTCCTGCGCCACCAGGGTGGCGCCCATGGCCGAGAGCGAAAGCAAAAATGTTGTGAGCTTCATCGTGTTCTCCAATCGCGTGTTCGTACGACTCTTGACCAATCGCGGAATGTCTTGTGACAGCGGCGAACGACCTCAACGATCAGGCCGGCGCGCAACCGTCACGACGTAGGGCGACGTGCGGTCGACGCTCACGAAGCCGTAGTCGCCGTACTGCCGTACGATCTCGAAGCCGGCCGAGAGAAACAGCAGCTCCAGCTCCGCCGGGAAGTAGACGTGGTGCGTGAAGTCGGTCACCAGGCGCTCAGCAAGCGCGCGCTGGTCGAACCGGTCGTAGAGCAGGCGCACGTCGGCCCGCTGCAGATGCGGCTCGTAGGACGTGGCGGTGCACCGCAGTAGCCGCCCCTCTTTTCCCGCTCCGCAGCGAGTGACATCGATGTCCAGATCGACGAACGCGCGCGGGCGCACGCGCTGCGCTTCGGCCAGCGTCGCCAGATCCGGCACGCGAACATCGAGAATGAAGACGCCGCCAGGACGCAGCAGGCGCCACGCGGTGGCCCAGGTACGGCGCCGATCGTCGAGTGTCAGCAGGTGCGACACCGAGCAGCAGGCGATGACGACGGCGTCGAAGGCGTCGCCCGTACCCGGCCAGTCACGCATGTCACCCTCCACGAGGGACACGCGGTTCAGGTCGTGTCGCATGGTCGCGACAAAACCGAGGCCTTTTCGTCCGATCGAGGATGGTTAAATAAAAGGTTTGTTAAGTTTGATTAATCTGGAGCGCGGGCATCGCGGGGTCCCGGCGGGGCTGCCCCGCTGGGGTGCCATGTTTGCCCGCTTAATCAATGCAAGATGCCCGCGCTCCAGTATTGCGATTTCACCAAATGGGACTGCTTGAATCGATAAGAAAATGGATCGACGGCGAAAACGCCGATGATCTGCTCGAAGCTGCTGACGAGCACGCGAGACCTCGACGCATCTGGGAAGAGTTTCTCGTAAAGATCGCGCGCGAAGTCGAAGCAGTCATGCAGCGTGAGATGTTTACGCCTCCAGGCGGGCCAACTTACATTCCGCGCGAATACATTGTGTATTTGAGCGCCGACGACGACAAAGACTGGCAGGGTGATAAACGCCGTGGCTTGGAACAAGGACTCTTTCACGTGCTTTCCGAACGCGCCCGCGAGCTTAGCGGCGCAAATCAGCTTGCTGCCAAATCATTTGCCGTAGAGCTAAGAGTTGATGGGACGCTTAGTAAGGGCGAGTTTCGCGTCCAGGCTGTTTGGGATGAAACAGAGAGCGGCCATACGATGGTCACTCCGCGAGTAAGTCCGGGTGTCGCCGCGGAAAGGAATCTTAATGACACCATCCGCGAGACCGCGGAGGAGGTCAGCAGCGAGAGCACCGTGGTGCGACCGCGTGTGGTTGAACTTTTTTCGGTGGAGATCTGGCGAGACGGAGTCAGGGAATCCGTTGTTCCCATAACGAAGCCCGAAATCACAATCGGCCGCGGCTCCCGCAGCATTGCGGTGGACCTGCCATTGAAAGGTGATCCCGAAGTGAGCCGGGTTCATGCAGTGCTTACACGCGAAAATGATGGTCGGTACTGGATTGTTTCTAAAGGTCGCAACCCCACACTCGTCGGCGGCCGCGAACTTCCTCGCGACGAACGCGCGCAAGTCACCCCCGACGAAAAGATCGCCATCTGCAATTTCGTTCTGCGCATCCAGCCGAGGTAGCCAATTCTTTCGTACGAAGCGCAAAGGCGCGAACTGTAGTAGCCAAGTCGGCGTTTACCCAAACACACTTCCACCTTGCTGCCGAAGAGGTAGCATCTTTTCTCAATACCTGCTACCTGACTTCCCCCAAGATCCGAGCGAGACGAATCAATGAGCGAGTCAGGGATCACCTAGAACGGTTACTGCGCGCCTGGTACCCCCCTAAATTAGCCAACCGACAACGGCGAGAAATCCACCGAGCAGGGCGTCTTCTGCCTGCTGTGCGAAACCGGCAGTTGGAATATCACCGGTCGGAGGCTGGGCAATACCACCCGTCGGTATGTCGCCAGCCAATGCTGAGCCGGAAAGAACACAGCTCAGAGCGATTGTCATTAGAAATCGTTTCATGGAGGTTCTCCTCTGAGGTTTGAGAATGCAAAACTTCTTGCATCAGGAGAATAAAACAACTCCACGAATTTCTTGCAAGCTATTGGGACAGCCGACTAGTATCGTCACCGTCTCGCAAGATCTCTTACACTCACAGGAAAGGGTTTATCTCACGTGAAGATAACCTCACTTAAGCTCGACACTTCGAACCTTACAGCCAATGACGAGGCGCTTGTCCGGTGCCAGGCTGCTTTGGAACTGAAAGATAAAGGCGATTACGAAGGAACGCAGGAGGTGATGCGGCCTTTATGGAGCTTCGGAAAGCGTCCAGGTATTACCGACCTTCATCCGACAGTGATGGCTGAAGTTTTACTCAGCGCGGGTATTTTGACTGGCTGGATTGGCAGTAAGAATCAAATTGAAGGCGCTCAAGAGGCTGCCAAAGACCTGATCACCGACAGCATTGACCTTTATGAGTCATTGGGTGATGTTAAGAAGATTTCGGCAGCCAGAGCAGAACTCGCATACTGCTACTGGCGAGAAGGTGCTCTAAATGAAGCCCGAATAATGTTCCACGACGCACTCCAGAGCCTTACTACTCCCGGAGTAACGCGGGCGAGAGCGCTTCTAACGAAGCTGCATTCCTCTATCAACTCTTCGTCCGGCAGT
>DAINCF010000010.1:0-32415 GCA_036732565.1 Vicinamibacterales bacterium | reverse complement strand
GGCGTCAGGCCGCCCTGAAGGGCGGCCTCTACGTACCGCAACACACCGTACGTAGCGGCCGGCCTTCAGGCCGGCCGACCATTACGTCTCTGCCGAGACCGCGGCGATCAACGCCTTGATGTAGCCGATCGCGAAGGCAAAGCCTTGCGCGCCTCCCTGATCGCCTTCGACGCGTGGCACGTGGTCGGGCATCAACATGCCGTCGTAGCCGACCTCTTTGTAGACGCGCGCCGCCCTCAGCATATCGATGCTGCCGTTGTCGATGAACGACTCGCGAAAATTGAGGAAGCGTCCTTCGATGTTGCGGAAGTGGACGTTGAAGATCTTCTTGCGCGAGCCGAAGTAGCGGATGACGTCGAAGATCTCCTCGCCCGGCTTCTCCAGCATCTCGGAGACGGTGCCCTGACAGAAGTTCAGGCCGTGATACGCGCTCTCTTTGATCGACAGGAACTTCTTGAGCCCATCGACGGAACCGAGCACGGTTTCGACGCCCTGCCACCCCTTGCCCTTCGGCATGCCGGGATCTTGCGGATGGCAGCCGAGCTTGACCTTGTATTCCTCGGCCACCGGAACGACGCGCTCGAGGAAGTAGGTGATGCGTTCCCAGTACAAGTCCGCATCCATCTTCCCCGCCAGCGTCAGCGGCGGATCCTGCTTGGCGCCCTCGTAGACGAACGTGCTGTAGCGCGTGGCGGGACCGCGGCCTTGCGTGGACTCCGTCCGTACGACACCGATGAACGTCAGGTTGTACTTGGCGTGCGGAATCCCGGCCTGCCCGCAGTTGCGAATCATCTGGCAGATGTCATCGATCTGCTTGTTGCGGTTGGGGCCGGCGAGCATGATGTCCGGGTTCTCGCTGCGCGCGATCGGACTGGAGCTGAGCGGCAGCGGCACCATGTCGAGCGTGATGCCGTACGACTCCACGCGCTCGCGCAGTTTCTTGAGCGAGTCGAGCGACCAGGCCTCGTCCATCTTGTCCGAGGGCAGTCGACTGCAGATGTTGTTGCAGCCGAACGCCGCCATCTGCCTCAGGATCTCGTCGGAATCGCCGTGCTGCGTGCCCACTTTCATTCGGACGGCGGACGAGGCTCCGGATCTCGCCGGGCTCGGCGTGCGCGCTCCTTGCGCGTCCACCACCTGCTCGGCCAGCGTGGTCGCGGCGGCGACGCCCGCCCCGGTCATGCGTACGAAATCACGCCGATTCATGCCTGACCTCCCTTGCGGACTTCCACGCCGGCGGCCTTCTCGATGGCCTGCACGAGCGCGGAGTGATCGAGATCGCCTTTGCCCTCGGAGATGAGATCGACGAGCATGCCCTGCACCGTCGTGGTCAGCGGCAGCGAGACCTGCAACGACTCGGCCGCGAGCAGCGCATTGCGCAGATCCTTGTGGTGCAAGCGAATCCGGAAGCCCGGTGTGAAGTTGCGCTCGTAGACCATCGGCGCCTTGACGTTGAGCACCGTGCTTCCCGCCAGGCCGCCGCGAACGGCGTTGAACACCACTTCGGGATCGAGTCCTGCCTTGGTGGCGAGGGTCAGCGCCTCGCCCATCGCCGCGATATTGCACGCGACCATGATCTGGTTCGCGAGCTTGGTGACGTTGCCCGCGCCAATGGGACCCGTCAGCGTCACCGTCGAGCCCATGCACTTCAAGATCGGCTCGACGGTGTCGAACACGTCTTTCTTCCCGCCGACCATGATCGCGAGCGTGCCGTCGATGGCCTTCGGCTCGCCTCCACTCACGGGCGCGTCGAGGAAGTCCACGCCAGCCGCCTCGCACGCCGCGCCCACGCGCTGCGACACGATGGGGCTGATGGAGCTCATATCGACGATGACGGCGCCCTGGCGCGTGCCGCCGAGCACGCCGTTGTCGCCGAGGACCGCCGCCTCGACCTCGGGGCCGTCGGGCACCATCGTGATGATGACGTCGCGTCCCTGCGCCGTTTCGCGCGCCGACGCGCACGCCACCGCACCATCGGCCACCACGGCCTTGATGCTGTCCGGCACGACGTCGTACGCGGTCACCGAATAACCAGCCTTCAACAAGTTCTTGACCATCGGTCGGCCCATGATGCCGAGTCCGACGAAGCCGAGTGTGGGGCTCACAGTTGTTGCTCCTGCCTACCGCGTGGCCAGCACGGGGTCGTTGACGATGTTCGGGTTGCCGGGTCCGGGTCCAATCTGGACGCGCTTGATCTCACCGACGACGAACAGGTAGCAGACGGTGGCGGCGACCGCGTTGATCGCCACGAACACCAGCGCGCCGTTGAACGATTGAGTAACCCCGACAATGTAGCCGATGACAATGGGTGTCGTAATGCCCGCGGTGTTACCGAAGGTGTTGAACAGCGCGCCGCACAGGCCCTGGGCCTCCTTGGGAGCCGTATCCGAGACGACAGCCCAGCCGAGCGACCCAATCCCCTTGCCGAAGAAGGCCAGCGCCATGAACGCTACGACCAGCGGCGCCGAATCGACGTAGTTGCAGGCGATGATGACCGTCGACAGCAACATGCCGCCCACGATCGGCACCTTCCTCGCGACCGTCAACGAAGCGCCGCGCTTGAGCAGGCGATCCGACAACACGCCGCCGAGAATGCCGCCGCTGAAGCCGCACAGCGCCGGGAGCGAGGCGACGAAGCCCGCCTGAAGAATGCTCAGACCGCGCGCCTGCACCAGGTACACCGGGAACCACGTCAGGAAGAAGTAGGTCAGCGTCGTGATGCAGTACTGGCCGATGAAGATGCCCAGCAACATGCGGTTCGCGAGCAACTGCTTGACGTCGTGCCACGCCGATCGGCCCGAGCCGCTCGCGGCGGCGGTGTCGCGACCCGCGCTCACTACCACACCGCCATTCTGCTCGATGTACTCGACCTCGGCCGGGCTCACGAACGAGTGACTGCGCGGCTCGGCGATCACGCGAAACCAGATCGGCGTCATCAGGATGCCGATCGCGCCCATGACGATGAAGACGTATTCCCACCCGAACGCATGGGTCAGCCATCCGGTCAGCGGCGCGAACGCCACCGTCGCGAAGTACTGCGCGGAGTTGAAGACCGCCGCGGCGGTGCCACGCTCGCGCGTCGGAAACCACGACGCCACGATGCGACTGTTGCCGGGGAACGACGGCGCCTCGGCCAGGCCGAGGAGGAATCGCAGCGCGAAGAGCGTGACGATGGCCGCGCTCGTGCCGAGCCAGCCGACGAATGCCTGCAGCAGGGTGAAGATCGACCAGAAGAGGATGCTGAAGCCGTAGACCGTGCGCGAGCCGAATCGATCGAGCAGCCAGCCGCCCGGCAATTGGCCGACGACGTAGGACCAGGCGAAGGCCGAGAAGATGTAGCCCATCGCGATGGGGCCAATCCCGAGCTCCTTGGCCAGGCCGGTGCCGGCAATGGACAGGGTGGCGCGGTCGGCGTAGTTCACGACGGTCACCGTGAACAACGTCGACAGGATTACGTACCGCACGCGGTGGGCGGATGCCAAAACGTCGGTCATCCTACAACTGCGCTCTTGGAGTGTCAATCGGTTGGAGCTATGCTGTGGGCACTATGGAGCCCCTGGGGCGGGAGGCCGCCTCGACCCGCCTTGTCCGCCGAAACGCTGAGCGCGAAGGCGGACGCCGGACGCAGAGCCTGACCCACGAGCTGGTCGAGGCGCTGACCGGCGCCATCCGGCGGTGCGACTGGAAGCCGGGCGACAAGCTGCCGACCGAGTCGGAGCTGGTGGCCACACATCGCGTCAGCCGCACGGTCGTGCGCGAGGCGATCTCGCGCCTTCAGGCCTCGGGGCTGGTCGAAACCCGGCACGGGATCGGCACATTTCTCCGCAATACGACAATCGGCCAGCAGCTCGGCCACGAGCTGAACGCCATCGTCACCATCCGCGACGTCCTGGACATTCTGGAGCTGCGAGCCAGCCTCGAAACCGACGCCGCGGGCCTGGCCGCGGCGCGCCGCACGGATCAGCACTTGCGCGAGATGCGGCTCGCGCTAGACGCCTTCAACGCCGGAATCGAGAGCGGCGAGACGGTCGGCCCCGACTTCCAGTTCCACCTGCTGATTGCCGGCGCCACCGGTAACCGTTACTTCCTCGACGTCATGCGCCAATTGGGGACCGCCACTATTCCCCGCGCCCGCGTCTCGGCGGCCGAAAGCGACGACCGCATCGCCTACTGCCGACGGCTCGCGGGCGAGCACGACTTGATCTACGAGGGCATCGCCGGGCGCGATCCCGAGGCGGCCCGAACGGCCATGCGCATGCACCTCACGAGCAGCCGCGATCGCCTCCGCCGCGCCCAAGAAGCGCTCGAAGCCCAGACGGTCTGAGCGCGCGAGGTCACGCCCCCGCCTTGCACCCGGGTCGTCGTGTTGTATGATGTCCTACCTCATGGCCGGGTCGTCCAGCTCGCCCCTCGTCCGCACGATGGAGGTGATCCCCGTCGCCGGGCGCGACAGCATGCTGCTCAACCTGAGTGGCGCCCACGGCCCCTTCTTCACCAGAAACCTCGTCATCCTCACCGATAGCGCCGGCCACACCGGCGTCGGCGAGATACCGGGCGGCGAGCCGATTCGCAAGACGCTGGAGGAGGCGACACCTCTGGTCGTCGGCCGCGCGGTTGGAGACCAGCGCGCGATCCTCGATGCGATCGAACGCGCCTTCGGCGACCGCGACGCCGGCGGCCGCGGTCTGCAGACCTATGACCTGCGCGTGACCATCCACGCCATGGCGGGGATCGAATGCGCGCTGCTGGATCTGCTCGGGCAGTTCATGGGCGTGCCGGTTGCCGCGCTGCTCGGCGAAGGACAGCAGCGCCCCACGGTGCGCGTCCTCGGCTACTTGTTCTTCATCGGCGATCGTCACAAGACGACGCTGCCGTATGCGTGCGCGCCCGACGCTGACGATGACTGGATGTGCCGGCGGCACGAGGAAGCGCTGACCGCAGCGGCGATCGTGCGCCTGGCCGAAGCCGCGGAAGCGCGTTACGGCTTCGCCGACTTCAAGCTGAAAGGCGGAGTGCTCGAGGGCGCCGAGGAGATGGCGATCGTTCGGCAGCTCGCGGAGCGCTTCCCCGAGGCCCGCATCACCATCGATCCCAACGGCGCGTGGTCGTTGCGTGAGGCCATCGCGCTCTGCGAGGGGCAACACGACGTGCTCGCGTATGCGGAGGATCCGTGCGGCGCCGAACAAGGGTACTCTGGCCGCGAGATCATGGCGGAGTTTCGCCGCGCCACGGCCGTCCCGACGGCCACGAACATGGTCGCGACCAATTGGCGAGAGCTGGGGCACGCCGTCAAGCTCGATGCCGTCGACATCCCGCTCGCCGACCCGCACTTCTGGACCATGCAGGGCGCCGTGCGCGTGGCCCAGCTCTGTCGTGATTGGGGGCTCACCTGGGGCTCCCACTCCAACAACCACTTCGATGTGTCGCTGGCGATGATCACGCACGTGGCCGCGGCCGCGCCCGGGCGCGTCACGGCGATCGACACGCATTGGATCTGGCAGGACGGTCAGCACCTGACGAACGAGCCGTTCACCATCTCGGGCGGCCGCATCAGCGTTCCTGAAGCGCCAGGCCTTGGCGTCGAGCTGAACCGACCCGCGGTCGAGGCCGCGCATCGGCTGCACTCGACGTTGTCTCACGGCAGTCGCGACGATGCCGCCGCGATGCAGTTCTTGATTCCAGGCTGGACCTTCGCCCACAAGCGGCCGTGCCTGGTGCGATCGCCCGCCGGAAGCGGGCCACGCGATGCTGCCACCCGCGAGGTGGAGCCAACCCCGCGCGGTTCTTCTCAGCCGTCTGAGGCGGAGCCTCGCTAGTTTCAAGGAGATCAAGATGGCGTCGGGTCCCGTGTCGTCACTGCCATCCAACGGCTTCAAAGCGGCGCTGCGTGAAGGGCGTCCACAGATCGGACTCTGGACGGCGATGTGCAGCCCCATTGCCACGGAGATCGTCGCGGGCGCGGGCTTCGATTGGGTGGTGATCGACACCGAGCACGCGCCCAACGAGCTGCCCGACGTGCTCGCCCAGTTGCACGCGATGGGACAGAGCTCGGCGGAGCCCGTGGTCCGCTGCGCCTGGAACGACGCGGTCATCGTCAAACGCTTCCTGGACATCGGCGCGCGCTCGCTGCTCGTGCCGTTCGTGCAGACGTTGGACGATGCCCAGCGAGCCGTCGCGGCGACCCGCTACCCACCGCTCGGCAATCGCGGTGTGTCGATGGCGCCGCGCGCGAACCGGTATGGACGCATCCCCGACTATCACCGTGGCGCGCATCGAGAGGTGTGCGTGGTCGTCCAGCTGGAGACGCGTGCGGGCCTGCAAAACCTCGACGACATCGCGGCGCTCGAGGGTATCGATGGCGTCTTCATCGGGCCGAGCGACCTCGCCGCCGACATGGGACATCTCGGCAACTCGCAGCACGCGGAAGTGCAGGATGCGATCGTCGACGCCTGCCGACGCGTGCGGGGCGCCGGCAAGGCCGCGGGCATCCTGACGCCTGACGTCGAGGCCGCCACGCGCTACTTGGATCTGGGCTTCAGCTTCGTGGCGGTCGGCAGCGACGTCGGCGTCCTCGCCAAAGGCACGGCGCAGTTGGCCGCGCACTTCAAACAGCTCGTCGAGCGCTCGAACACCATTCAGCGATAGGGGCAGGCCTGAAGGCCTGCGCTACGTACTCATAGACGAAGCCCTCTCGACGTGTGCCCTACGTAGCGCAGGCTCCAGGCCTGCCCGGGACTTTCATCGTACATAGCGCAGACCTTCAGGCCTGCCCGGGGCCTTCTCATCGTACGTAGCGCAGGCCTTCAGGCCTGCCCAGGGCCTTCGCATCGTACGTAGCGCAGGCCTTTAGGCCTGCCTGGGGTACGCTGGTGAGCAACCGTCATGCTCATCGGCCAACTCTGCGCCTTCTACCTGTTCGACATCGCCGAGTCGGTCGATCTGCCGCGGCTCAATACGCTGCTCGGCGGCGCGCTGGAGCCGGCGCGCTTTGCCGCGAAGCCCTCGGCGCCGGCGTACGTGCAGTATCAACAGCCGCCGCTGCAGATCGACGCGGAGGCCGTCGGCTTGCCCGCCACCGCCGACTGGCACGCGCGCTTGAAGACCTTCGACTACGGCGTGGTCTCCGTCTCGTGGACCCGCAAGTTCTCCGGCACGTGGGACGACCTCGTCACGCTGGGCGTGCAAGTGCCCTCCGATCCGAGCTTCGAGCAGACCGCGGAGCGTCAATGTCGCGCGCTCGTGGATCGCATCAGGCCGGCGCTGACGCAGCCGCGCGATCGCTTCTTGTCCGAGGACTACTTCATCTTCTCGCTGGATGCCGACGCCGCGCCGATGACGGCCGAGACGCTGCTCGCTTCCGATGGCGATCGCATCGCGCAATTGCTGCGCGGCGAGCAAACCCCGCTCAGCACGCAGGAGCGTGACGAAGTCCTCCGCCATCGCCTCTCGTACCTCGCCAACGATCTGGTGATCCCCACGTGGAGCACGGCGTTCGTGTACGACACCACCGCCGGCGCGCAGGCGTCGTGGGAGATCTTCGAGTACGCCAACTCCCAGCTCCTGCAATTTCGCTACTACGACGAGCTACTGGATGGCGAGCTGGCGCGCATCTACAAGGAGCTGGAGAGCTCACGCGGTTACAAGAGCTGGGTGCCACGCCGCTACACCCGTGCCGCGCGGCACGTCCACGCGCTGTTCATCGACGTCAACGAGCTGACCGATCGCACCGAGAACGCCCTCAAGCTCGTGGGCGACGTTTACGCAGCGCGCCTGCTGGCCCTCGCCCACGCCCGTCTCGCCGTCAACGCGTGGCGCGACTCGGTGCACGACAAGCTGAAGACGCTCGACGAGATCTATCGCTTCGCCGTCGATCAAACCGGAATGGAGCGCGGCGAGCTCCTCGAGCTCGCCATCATCGCGATCCTCGTATTCGAGCTGATCCTGTTCTTCCTCGGCATCATGCAATAGCGTGCAGAATCGATCACGCTGACACTCGTAAGCGATTCGTAAGGCGCCTCCTCGTAGATTCGGCCGCACGGCGATCGTCGCCGTCTTACAGGGGGGTCGCATGAGAAACCTTCGCAAGTTCGCTCTTCGGGTTGCCGTGACAGCGTTCGCTTGCTCTGTGCTGGGCCTCGTGGTCGCGTACGCGTCGATTCCGGCCGCGGACGGCGTCATTCACGGCTGCTACAACCAGTCGAACGGCAACGTTCGTATCATCGACAGCTCGACGGACGCCTGTCGAAACAGTGAGGTCCCGATCCATTGGAACCAGCAGGGGCCCATCGGGCCGCAGGGCCCGCAAGGACCACAGGGGCTCCCCGGACCAATCGGTCCGATGGGGATTCAGGGACCACAAGGATCACCGGGCCCGGCCGGCCCCGCGGGGCCGCAAGGACCGGCGGGTCCTGGCATCACGGGATTCCAGCGCGTCGAAGGGTCGACGACGGACACCATTCCCGCAAACTCGACCTTCACCATCGTCAGCGGATGTGGCGCCGGCTTCGAAACTGTGAGCGGCGCCGCGTATGTCACGACCTTGCCGAGCGGCAGCTTGAACTCGCTCGTCCACGTCATCGGCACCGAATACCGAACCACCTCGGAGTTCCGTGTGTACGTCATGAACAACTCCAGCGTGCCTCAACAGGCGGTGACACACCTGACGTTCCTCTGTGCGCAGATCATTCCATGAGAAAGGGTAGGGGCAGATAGAATGCGGTAGCCGTCAATCTCAGGACGACGACAGATACGTACGTTGTGATCGATGCGTCCAGGAATATGAAAACGGCCACGTATTCGTTCGATGACGTGGTCGTCGACCGCGCCAACTTTCGCGTTTACAAAGGCGATCTGAAGGACGTGCTGGCGTTGCCGCCGCGCGCCTTCGATCTGCTGGTCTACCTCATCGAGCACCGCACGCGCGTCGTCGACAAGCAGGAGATCTTCGAGCATGTGTGGGCAGGTGCATTCGTCACCGACAACGCGCTGACACGCGCCGTGACGGATCTTCGCCGTGCCATCGGCGACAGCGCGGAGTCGCCGCGCTACATCGAGACCGTGCAGAAGCGAGGCTATCGCTTCATCGCCAACGTGGCGGTTGATGCGTCCACACCATCAGCGGCGGCGGTAGTGGACACTCGACCGACGACGTCATGGCGTGCCGTGGCGCTCGTTTGCGGCGCAGCGTTCATCGCCGCCGCCGCGTGGTGGTGGGGCTACCTGACCAATGGGGTGTCCGATGCTCCGATCGGCACTCCGCGTGCCGTGCAGATCACGACCTGGCAGGGCCTGGATCTCGATCCGACGCTCTCTCCGGACGGGCAAACCATCGCCTACGCCTCTTCGCGAAGCGGCACCTTCGAGATCTACCTGAAACCGTTGACGGCAGGTGCACGCGAGATCCAGCTGACGGCCGATGGCCAAGAGAACCTTCAGCCCGCCTGGTCGCCGGATGGCACGCGCATCGCCTATCACTCGAGGACCCGAGCGGGGATCTGGATGGTGCCCGCGTCCGGCGGCGCGCCACGCCAGGTTGCCGAGTTCGGCTCGTCTCCCGCCTGGTCGCCGGATGGCGCAGCCATCGTGTTCCAGTCGTACGCGCTGACCGACCTGAGCGCGACATCGGTCGGCGCCTTGCCGCCCTCGCAACTCTGGAAGGCGTCGCTCGGTGGCGGCGAACCGATTCCACTCACGGACGTCGGCACTCCGTCCGGTGGACACGGCGCCCCATCGTGGTCGGCAGACGGAACACGTCTCGTGTTCGTCTCGTACGACGGGACTTCGGCCAGCCTCTGGACCGTTGCTGCCGACGGCACCGATCTGAAGCCGGTGACCGGCACGCGCGGTTGGGTCTACGATCCGGTGTTCTCGCCGGACCGGCGCAACGTGTACTACGGCGGCGTTTCAGAGCTTGGAGCGTTCGTCTTGTACAGGCTTCCGATCGCAGGCGATCACTCGGCGGCCGGCCCGCCGCTCGAGATCGCCAACACGGGTCTCGCCCGCGTCAAGCACCTCGCCATTTCCGCCGACGGCCGCAGGCTCGTGTACAGCGCGCCAGCGATGGCCGGCGCACTGGTGGCAGCACCGTTGATGCCCGATTCAGGTCGAGCACTCGGATCGCCCATCCCGCTGACGCATGACACCGCCTACCGGAAAGGGTTGCCGCGAACCTCGCCGGACGGCCAGCGTGTGGCCTACGTCGAGTTCCGTGGCGGCGTCAGCCAGGACATCTGGGTGATGAACGCCGATGGCCGCGAACCAGTGCAATTGACCACCGACCCGGCCATCGACTGGGCGCCAAGCTGGTTCCCCGACAACGATCGCATCGCGTTCCAATCGGATCGGCAGGGCGTGCAGCGATTGTGGTCGGTGTCGACGAAAACCGGGCGAGAGGCGATCCTCGCGGAGCCGGGTCGGGAGATTGGATGGCCGGTGTTGTCTCGCGATGGGCGGCAGGTTGCCTTCAACTCGCCGATGGGCGGAGCGATCAACGCCTGGACGATGGCAATCGGCGATGGGAGCGGGCCGGCGCAACGAACGTTCGATGCCGAGATGATGGGCTGGCCGTCCTGGTCGCCCGACGGCACCCGACTCGCGCTGCAGATGAAACGTGGCGACGACACCCACGTCGCGGTGCTACCGAGCCACGGAGGCCCGCCCACGCAATTGACGTTCGAGCGGGGACAGAGCTGGCCGTACAGCTGGTCCCCCCATGGCGACAAGGTCGCGTTCGCGGCCCTGCGTGACGGCATCTGGAACGTGTTTTGGGTCTCGCTCGGCAGCAAGGCCGTAGAACAGGTGACCCACTACACCAAACTCAACAGCTACGTCCGGTACCCCGACTGGTCACCCGTCGACGATCGCATCGTCTACGAATACAGCGAAATCGTTGGAAACATCTGGATGATGGAGCTCCGCTAGACCCTCAGCGCTTCCTCACAGGACGCTCACGACGCCGCGGTCGGGGCCGGCACACCGTGGCCACCTACACAGGAGGTGGTCATGCGGGGTGTGTTCGCACGAACGTTCATTGCCGTCGCGGTGCTGGCGCCGATGTCGAGTGGCGCCGAGGAGGTACCGGCACGCGAGGTGCCGTTGACGCTCCATCGTTCCGGTCACGTCACTGTGCGCGTCACGGCCGGTGGGGTCGGCCCGTTTCGCTTTCTCGTCGACACCGGGTCGTCGGCCTCCTCGGTGTTCGAGCATCTGGCCAACCGGCTGCAGTTGGTCGCAGCTTGGCGAACTGAGGTCGTCGCCGCAGTCGGCACGGAGCTGCGCGGGGTCGCGCCGCTTGGCCCGCTCCGGGTCGGGCAGGTCGAGGTGCCCGACATTCACGCGACGCTGCTCACGCACCAAGAGCGCCGGAACGTCGGGTTGGACGTCGACGGCATCCTCGGGCAGGACTTCCTCGCGAGGTTTCACTACACGATCGACTATCGAAAGGGGCGACTCATCTGGGAGGATGCACCAGAGCGGGGCGATACGCGGCCAGAGGACACACCGCTCGCAAGTACGCGGGTGCGCCTCATCGCGTCTGGCGGCCGATCCGTTATCGAGTTGCCACAAGGAATCGCCGGCGAGCCGCCATTGCGTTTCGTTCCCGACACGGGCGCCAGCACACTCGTGGTCTTCGAACGTTCATCGGCATTGCCGGTCGCGATCATCGCCGACCACCGCAGCGCCGAAGCAGCAAGCCTCCTGGCGACGCGCAAGACCAAGATGATGCGCCTATTGGAGCTCAAGGTCGGCGATCTCACGTTGCGCAATCAGCCGGCCGTGATCCTCACTCGCTCGATTGACGAGTTCGACGTCGACGGGCTCCTGCCCCTGCACATGTTCAGCCGCGTCTCGTTCCGGCATCGCGATGGCGTTCTGATTCTTTCGCGCTAGACGCTGATTGGTACTGACCTTTCGAGAACGAGATCACCCTCTTCACCGCATTGGCCCTAGACTTGCCGAAGAGTCGCAGAGGGAGGCGGTGACTGATGTCGACCGACGTGCTCATTGTCGGGGCTGGCCCGACGGGGCTGATGCTGGCGAACCAACTGGGACGCCGCGGCATTCGCGCGACGATCGTCGATCGGCACAGCGGACCGGCGCAGCAGTCGCGTGCCATGGCGGTGCATGCGCGGACCCTCGAAATTTACGCAAAGCTCGGCATCGCGGAGCGGGCGATCGAGCTGGGGCGGATCGGGCGCGGGACCAACATGTGGACGCGCGGGCGATTGCGGGCCCGTGTTCCGTTCGAGGAAATGGGCAAGGGCATGAGCCCGTTTCCCTATGTGCTGATGCTCGGCCAGGACGACAACGAGCGCATCATGGGCGACCACCTTCGACATTGGGACGTCGCCGTCCAATGGAACACGGAGCTCGTCGCGCTGCGCCAGGAACCGAGCCACGTCACCGCGACCGTCCAAGACCCGGACGGCAGCACGCGTACGATTACCGCCGCGTACGTCGCAGGCTGCGACGGCGGGCGCAGCGCCGTGCGCGAGATGAACGGTATCGGGTTCCCTGGCGAAGCGTACGAGCACGTGTTCTTCGTCGCCGATACGGAAGCGACGGGTGCGATGGTGCCGGACGAGTTGAACGTCTACCTGTGGCGCGGTGGATTTCATCTGTACTTTCCGATGCGCGGAACCGATCGCTGGCGCGTCGTCGGCATCCTCCCGCCCGCGCTGCACGGCAAAGACAAGGTGCGCTTCGAGAATGTCCTCCCCTTGCTTCGCGACGAGAGCGGCGCGGGGCTTTCGTTCAAGTCGTGCGACTGGTTCTCGACCTACCGCATCCATCACCGCTGCACCGAGCGCTTCCGCGATCGCCGCTGCTTCCTCGCCGGCGACGCCGCGCACGTGCACAGCCCGATGGGCGGACAAGGCATGAACACCGGGCTGCTGGACGCGCACAACCTCGCGTGGAAGCTCGCGTTGGTCGTCACGGCACGCGCGGATGCGTCCCTGCTCGACAGCTTCGAGGCCGAGCGCATGCCCTTCGCCCATCAACTGCTCGCGACGACGGACCGCGCGTTCAAGTTCGTGGTGTCCAACACCTGGTTGGCGGGCATGCTCCGCACGCGCGTGGTCCCGAGGGTCGCGGCGCTCCTCATGAGTCGCCCGCAAGTTCGTCGGGTCGCGTTCCGGACGATCTCGCAGACCGGATTCAGCTATCGAGAGAGTCCGCTGTCGCGGACGTTGCCCGGCGTGAGCGGCCGCGCACCGCGAGCCGGCGACCGTTTTCCCTGGTTGCACCTCGCGTTCCAGCCCGATGGTCCCGCAGAGGACGTGTTTCAGAAACTCGACGACACGCGCTTCAATCTCCTCGCGATCGGACAGCCGGCGCCCCCGCGGGAGAGCTTTGGCCTCGGCGATCTGCTGCTGGTGCACGCGATCTCGACCAACGCCGAGAACGCCAAAGCATTGGCCTCCGCCTCGATCACCGCGCCCTCGTTCTATCTCGTCCGCCCAGACGGCCACATCGGCATTGCTGGGACCAAGATGGATGTCCCGGCCATCAGGCAATGGCTTGCCGATTGTCATCTGCACCTGGACGGCGACACCCGATCGCGGTGAGGTGCCGTCGCGGGCCGCGGCGACCGTTTAGCTTCGACGGCATGGCAGGCCTGAAGGCCTGCGCTACGTACCGAAGCGCACGCCGAGTCCCACGACGCCCACGTACGTAGCGCAGGCCTTTAGGCCCTCGCCTGCACTGGCCTAGAACTTGCGCCCTGAACGGATCATGCTTCCGCATCGTCCGCGCCTGCGCGCCTTCGACTACCTCGGCTCACATCGATACCTGTTGACGTTCTGCACCGCGCGCCGACGCCGGTGGTTGGAGATGACCGCGACGATCGAAGACGTCCTGTTGCAGCTTCGACAATCGGCAGCCCATTTCGAGATCGCACTTATTGCATGGTGCTTCATGCCGGACCATCTGCACGTACTCGTGGGAGGAGCCAGCGAGCGCTCCGAATGTCGGCAGTTCGTCAAGGATTTCAAGCAGCGCACCGGCTATGCCTTCAAACACCGAACAGGCGGACGCTGTGGCAACCAAGCTTTCACGATCGGGTGCTGCGCGACAACGAGGCAACGGCGGACGTCGTTCGCTACATCCTCGCCAACCCGGTGCGCGCCGGATTGGTCACCGACGCGCTCGCCTATCCCCACAGCGGTTCGGATCTCTATCGGCTCGAGGATCTTTGGCAGGCTCGGTGATCCATCCTGACGGCAGGCCTAAAGGCCTGCGCTACGTACGAAACCGCATCCCTCACGGCAGGCCTAAAGGCCTGTGCAACGTACGAAACCGCATCCCTCACGGCAGGCCTAAAGGCCTGCGCTACGTACGAAACCGCATCCCTCGCGGTAGGCCTGGAGGCCTGCCTGGAAGCGCGAGCAAGCTGACAATCGTGGTAATTGGCAAGGCCTAGGGCCCGATAGACCTACCCGGCCACGAACCAGGTGGCAACTGCAGACCACACTTCAGTACGTGAAGCGTAAAGACAACTGCGCAACGCGCGGCGGTTGCAGATTCTGGGCGCCGAGATAAAACGGGTTGTACAACTGATTCGCATCCGTCCGGAAGCGCTCGAACGCGCCGCCGTTGAAGACGTTGAAGACATCGACCGAGGCTTCGAGCCGACGGCCGGCGATGTCGAACTTACGCCCGACGCGGAGGTTCACCTCGTTGCGCGCGCCCGCTTTCACCTGCTGGTCGCCGCGATCGACGCCCGCGAAGCGAATCGTCGTCGCCAGCGGATTGGGCACAACGCGCCCGTTGCTCAGCGTCACCGTCGAGGGGCCGAAGCGCGGATCCGCTGCCGCGATTCTCGTCACCACAGGACCGGTGTACGGGCCTGACTGCACGGTGTAGCTGCCCGCGACGATCAACGACCACGGCGCCGTCCAGGTCACCGCCAATCGTCCGGTGTGATCCTGCCAACCCGTGCAGCCAAACGTATCCGCCGTTCCGAGCAGGCTGTTGGTCGGCGCCGTACGCGGAATGCCGATGCACTTGTCGTTGGGGAACGCGTCGGGCTGAATGAACGACGCTGGATCGTTCGGCTGCCAGGTGCCATCGATCTTCCGCCATGCGCGCACGTACGAGCCAATGAGCTGCACGTTCGCGGCACGCTTGGTCACCAGGAACTCGAGGCTTTTGTAGTCGTACCAATTCCACTCGCTGTTGGTGATCAGCAGGATGTCGTTCAGCGATTCGTCACGATAGCCGCGAAACACACCGCCGTCGTAGATGCCGTTGACTTCGACCTGCGCCGGGCGATCTTTGTAGTACCGTTTCACGAATCCGGCATCGAAGGCCAGCTGGCCAGGGAACTGACGACGGTAGCCGACCGTCCACTCGTCGATATAGGGCTGATGCACATCGGGATCGAGGACGCGATCGCGACGCGTCATGGTCGCCCCCGGCGTCGGCAGCACGGTCTCGAAGACGCCATCGAGGTTGTTGTCGTAGGTATCCACGCGCCCCGCGTTGGCCGACGTCAGGACCGGCACGCGACCGGACTGCACGAGCTCGTGCACGCGTCCCCAACTCGCCCGCAGGACGTTGAAGCGATCGCTCGTCAGCGAATACGTGGCGCCGAAGCGGGGGCCCACCTCGAGGCTGTCTTGCGTCTGGATGTCGGCTTGCCGATCGCGGGCCCCGATCCAATCCAACCGCAGGCCGGCGCTGACGGTCAGCCGCTCGTCTGGCCTCCACGAATCCTGGACGTAAACCGCGTTGTCGCTTGCCTCGACGTCGCTTGTGACGATGCTCTCCACCTCGTAGACGCGGCGGTGGAATGGGACGAACCCGGCGGCGGGATTGCTCGGATCACGGAGGACGACCTCCTCCTGCGCGAAGCCGCCGTTGGCGTAGACGTTGGTCGACGAGCCAAGCATACGCGGCTGCAGGAGTGTGCCGAACTGCACCTCGTGCGAGCCGAGCCACCCGGACTTGTACCACGTGGCGTCGGCCGACACCGTCCACTTGCTGCTCGGTGACACGAATCCGTTCTCGATGTTGTCGAGCCGGACGATCTCGCCCGTGCCGGTGGCCCGCCCCTGTGAGATGGTGATGCCCGCGTGCACGGGTCGCGACGGGCCCACGCCGATGTAGCCGTCGTAGTCGTCGATGGAGCTGTTGAGCGCCTTGTTGTTGTACGAGGCGCTGATGCGTGTCGACAGCGAGTTGGTCCACACCGACGACAGGCGGGTGCTGTAGCCGGCTCCACCGTAGGCCTGGACTTGGACGTTGGCGTTGTCGACGGCTTCGTTGCTGGTCGTCGGGTAGTCATCCCACTGATAGAAGCCTTCCAACAAATGCTTGGCGCTGGCGCGTCCGTTCAGTTTGATCAGCGCCGAGTCGCCCTCGAACGTGTTGTTGAACGGCTCCCAGCCGGGGTCGAGCACCGAATTGAAGGCCGCCTGCTGTGCGCTGCGATTGATCCCGATCTCACGCTTGGCCTTTCGGTACGAGCCGAAGAACCACAACCGATCGCGGACCACGGGACCACCCAAGGAGAGGTCGACTTGCCTCGTCGAACTGAAATTGGCGTCGCCAGTGGGGTTGTTGTCGGCGTTGTAGCCTTTGCTGGCGAAGGCCATCGCGGCGGACCCCCGGAGTTGATTCGTTCCGCTGGGTGTGGCGACGTTGATGACGACTCCGTTACCGAGCGGCGCCGACGCGTCGCTCGCCGCGACCTTCACCTGCACGTCCTCCAGCGCGTCGGAGCTGATGGCAAGGTAATCGGGACGCGACTGCCGGAACGAGCTCATGTCGGCGCCATCGACCTGGACGACATGGCTCTCGATGGTGCTGCCGCGCAGGCTGTAGATGCCACCACCGCTTTGCGGATTGACGTAGGTGTTCAGCCCTGGCGTCGCCTCGAGGAAGTCGGTGTAGTCGCGGCGCGAGCTCAACGGCAGCGCGCGCTGCAGCTCGCCCTGGATGTTCACCGCCTGGAGCGGCTTGTCGACGTCCAGCATCGGCGTCTCGGCGGTCACCTGCACCGTCTCCTCGAGCGAGCCGATCCGCAACGCGATGTCGACGCTGAGATTCAACCCCGCACGGACGACCACGCCTGGCCGGACGAAGCGCGCAAAGCCCGGGAGCTGCACCGTCAGCGAGTACTCGCCGGGCGGGAGATTCGTCAGCCGAGAATCCTTCGGCGTCGCTCACGGCTTCGCGCGAGCCGCCAACCGTCGGGCTCTGGGCCACGATGTTCACGCCGGGAATCGCAGCGCCCTGTTCGTCGCGGACGTAGCCGCGCACGGCGCCTTCTGCAGCCGATTGCGCCCAGGCAAGGTCGGTCGACGACAGCAAATACAGCGCGCCGACCATCACGCGAATGAGCGACGTCATGTTCCCTCCATAGTCAACGGCGCGGGCGAGCCCGGCAACACCAAGGCGAGGGGTGCAGCGTACTTCGCAGAAAGGCGCTGGGCAAGCCAGTGGTGGAACCTAGAAGGTAAACTGATGGCGACGTCTTCTACGCATGAGCACGCCTCGTCTTCGTTTCGCTCCTTCGCCCACCGGCTACCTGCATATCGGCGGCGCGCGCACCGCGCTGTTCAATTGGCTCTATGCGCGGCGACATGGTGGCACGTTCGTTCTGCGCATCGAAGACACCGACGTCGAGCGGTCGTCGTCGGAGATGGTCGGCGGCATTCTCGACGGCCTGCGTTGGCTCGGCATCGACTGGGACGAAGGTCCTGAGGTCGGTGGCCCGCACGCCCCGTACTTTCAGTCGGAGCGATGGGATCGGTACCGCGCGGCGGCGGAGCAACTCCTCGCGGCTGGTCATGCGTTCAAAGACGAAGGCGCGATCCGATTCAAGGTCCCTGAAGGCCAGACCACGTTTGCCGACGTCGTCCACGGCGAGGTGAGCTTCGACAACGAGCACATCGAGAGCTTCGTCATCCTGCGCTCCGATCGTCATCCCACCTATCACCTGTCCGTGGTGGTCGACGACATCGACATGGCCATCACGCACGTGGTGCGCGGGGACGATCACGTGTCGAACACGCCCAAGCAGGTGCTCCTCTATCAGGCGCTCGGCCAACCGGTCCCGATGTTCGCGCACGTGCCGCTGATCATGGGCCCGGACAAGAAGCGCTTGAGCAAGCGGCATGGCGCAACCTCCGTGATCGAGTACGCGCGCCTCGGCTATCTGCCGCAGGCGATGGTCAACTTCCTCGCCCTGCTCGGCTGGTCGCCCGGCAAGGGCGATCGCGAGCTGTTCTCGCGCGACGAGCTGATCGCCGCGTTCACCCTCGAAGGCATCAGCGGCGGCAATGCGGTCTTCAACACGGAGAAGCTCGATTGGTTCAACCACCAGTACCTCAATGCCCTGTCAGACGATGAGCTGATCGGCACGCTGCGTCCGCTCATCGTTGAAGCTGGGCTGTGGGACGAGCGACTGGCGGGGCGTGACCGAGGCTGGTTCGGGAAACTGCTGGCTCTTTTGCGGCCGCGCGCCAAGCGGCTGACGGAATTCGTCGATCAGCTTCGTCCGTTCCTCGAGGCGCCGGCGTCTTACGATCCGGAGGCGGTGAAGAAACATCTGTCGGCCACTGGCGTAGATCAGCATGTGGGCGCCCTGGCTGCCGCGTTGGCGGATGCGCCGTTCGACGAGGTCTCGCTGGAGCAGACGTTGAGAAGGGTCGCCGACGCACACGGCATCAAAGCAGGCGCGCTGATTCACGCGACGCGCATCGCCATGACCGGTCGCATGGTCAGCCCAGGTCTCTTCGAGATGCTGGCGTTGCTGGGTCGCGAGACCGTGCTGGCGCGGCTCGATGCCTTGAAGAAGCGCCTCGCAGTGACAAGTCGGCCGGCCTGAAGGCCGGCCGCTACGTACATGTTTTCGTGGGGCCTACATGTTTTCGTGGGGCCGCCCTTTAGGGCGGCCCAGATCATCCGCATGAATCGTCGACACTTTCTCATCGGGCTCGGCGCCACCGCTGCGCTCGCCACACGCCGACCGATGGCTCAATCGCGCGAATTCGACTACGTCATCGTCGGCGCCGGATCGGCCGGCTGCGTCATCGCCCATCGGCTCAGCGCGGACCCTGACGTGCGCGTGCTCGTGCTCGAGGCCGGAACGGCCACGCGCGACGATGCGGCGATTACGACGCCAGGGCAATGGGTGACGCTGATCGGATCGCGGTTCGACTGGGGCTATCAGACCGAAGCGGAGTCGGGATTGGCTGGCCGTCGCATCGCCTTCCCGCGCGGCAAGGTCGTCGGCGGATCGAGCGCGATCAACGCGATGACCTTCATCCGTGGCCACCGCCTGGACTTCGATGGATGGGAAGCGGCAGGCAATCGCGGCTGGGGCTTCGACGAGCTGCTGCCGCTCTTCAAGCGCTCCGAACGCAACTCGCGCGGAGCGTCGGCGTTTCACGGCGGAGACGGTCCTCTGGCGGTCTCGGACACGCTCGATCCACACGCCGCGCATCACGCGTTCCTCGACGCCGCGCGCGAGCGTGGACACGCGGTGGATCCCAACTGGGACTTCAACGGCGTCCGGCAGGAGAACACCGCCGGCTTCTATCAGAAGAACATCGCCGCCGGCCGACGGCACAGCGCGGCCGAAGCGTTCCTGATCCCGTCGCTCTCGAGATCCAACCTCGAGCTGCGCACCGACACGCACGTGGCCAAGCTCGTCATCGAGCAGGGGCGAGCGGTCGGCGTGGAATACACGCGAGACGGGCAATCCGAATCGGTGCGTGCCAGCCGCGAGGTCATCGTCTGCAGCGGCGTCATCGATTCACCCAAGCTGTTGATGCTGTCCGGCATCGGGCCCGCGGATCATCTCCGCTCGGTGGGGGTGCCGGTGGTCGCCGATGTGCCGGGCGTCGGTCAGAACCTGCAGGATCACCTGAAGCTGTCCATCCGCTGGCGCGGTCTCGGCACGTTGCCGCCCTCGACCGTGACCGCGGGCATGTTCCTGCGCTCCCGCGAAACCGCGGAAGCCGCACGACGGTCGCCAGACCTCCAGTTCTACGTCGGCCGAGGTCTGGATCAGCCCGATACGTTCGTGACGGTGACCGTATCGCTCGTGCAGCCAGCGAGCAGCGGCGACGTGCGGTTGCGATCGTCTCGGTCGGCGGACGCACCCATCATTCGCGGCAACTACTTGCAGCAGCAAGCGGACGTCGACGCACTCGTCGCCGGTGCGCGCCTCGTGCGATCGCTCGTCGCCACCAAGCCGTACGAGACACTGCGCGCAGAGGAAGTGGAGCCTGGTTCAGCGACGACGACGGACACCGAGCTCGCGGCGTTCGTCCGTCGCGCGGCGGACACGATTTATCATCCCGCCGGCACGTGCCGCATGGGCGTCGACGAGAGGGCGGTCGTCGATGCCGCGTTGCGCGTGCGAGGTGTGGAGAACTTGCGCGTCGCGGACGCCTCCATCATGCCCTCAGTGGTCAACGCCACCACCCATGCAGCATGCGTGCTGATCGGCGAGAAATGCGCAGACTTGGTCCGGCTCAAGCCGGACCCCACGCCTGGTTGAGCTGCTAGTGCGGGTAGTCCCGGTAGTGATCGCTGAGAAGATCTTTGCCGAAATCACCCTTGAAATCACGCCACACCGAGTGGATGTGATTGGCGTTGTTCTGCACGTTGTCGTACTCGATGAGGAACGTCGGCCCCTGCACGCGATAGTAGTGAGGTCCGCCGACATCCAGCGTCCCCGCCCAACCGAATTGCAGCTTGTCGAACCCGCCCTTTTGGACCGCCTCGAGGCGTGCCTTCGCCAGGTCCTCCGCGACGCGACCGAGGTAGACGTCGAGGAGCTGCTCGAGCAGGCGACGCTGTGCCGGCGTCATCTCGCTGACGCTGATGCCACCGGGTGGCAGCGGATTCGCCTCACGGTTCTCTGCCGTGATCATCTCGCGTGGCGCCTCGACCTCGAAGATCGCTTGCTTGCGCTGCGCGTCCGTGAACGCCGCCATCAAGGCGCGGCCCGCCTCTTCTTCCGCACGAAGCGCGCGCGTGCCCTGCTGCGGACCTTCGCGAACCACCGCCGGATTCGATCCGAAGAACGTCGGCGCGAACGACACCGGCGCGCCGTCGACAACCGTGAAGTTCACGGCCACGTGGTGGCCTTCGAACTTCCAGCCCCACGGGCTCTTGCCCGGCGTACCGAAGATGGAGACGAAGTACAGCTCGGGATCCCGGACGATGGCATTCGGGCCGGTGCGCGGTGGCTCGATGGCCTTGAGGACGTTCTCGAGGCCGATGATCGTGTTCGCGGTCGTGTAACCGCGCATGCTCATCCCCGTCTTCAACAGGGCATGCGCCTTGGCACGCTGCGGCTCCGTCATCTCTTTCAACGGCAGGCCGGTGCGAGCGCGCGGTGTGAACCGGAACTCGAAACGGGAATCGTGGTCGAACGAGAATGTCGCTTTCGATCGCTGTTCGGCGTTCAAATCCGCCAGAAACGCCGAGGCCGCGCCACTCATCGCCGTCGCCGCACCGGGCGGCGCGCTGTTGAGCGACACGGGCACGACGAGGAGACCGATGAGCGCCACTGCCTGAACCGCCCTGCTGGTCATGGGACCGCCCCCTTCTGGCGGGACAGTACCCCAGCGCGCTCGGTACGTGCAAGTGATTGCCGTGATTCTTGCGTATAGACATTGTAGGGGTGCCTCGCGAGGCCCTTGTAGGGCGCCTCACGAGGCGCCCCTACTTGACACTGATGAAGCGGCCCCCTGAGACTGCTCATGCATGACCATGGCGGCGGGAGCGGGAAACTCCGAGGGGCACCTCGCGCTGCGACAGCTCGAGTCGTTTCGGACCTACGGTCTGAACACCGCGTACGACGAGATGTTCGACGCGTCGGGCGTGCCGCGCCCGCAGTACGCCGAGCTCTTCGAGCGGCTGCAGGAATTCGACATCCAGGAGCTGGGTGAGCGTCAGGCCGCGGCGGATCTGGCCTTTTTGCACCAGGGCATCACGTTCACGGTGTACGGCCAGAGCCAGGGCACCGAGCGCATCTTCCCCTACGACCTGATCCCCCGCATTCTGACGGCGGCGGAGTGGAACGTCATCGCGACCGGCCTGACGCAGCGGCTCACCGCGCTCAACCTCTTTTTGAAGGACCTCTACTCCACCGGCCACGTGCTGGCCGACGGCGTCGTGCCGCGCACGCTCATCTACAGCTGCAAGCACTTTCGCCGCGAGATGCAGGGCGTCCCGGTGCCGCGTGACATTTATGTCTCGGTGGCGGGCACCGATCTGGTGCGGCTGCCGGACGGCCAGTTCGCGGTGCTCGAGGACAACCTGCGCGTGCCGAGCGGCGTCAGCTACATGCTGACCAATCGTCAGGTCATCAAGCGCACCTTCCCGACCCTGTTCAGCAGCTACGACGTCCGTCCCGTCGATCAGTACGGCCAGGCGCTCCTGGCGACGCTGCGGGCCTTGGCGCCGGCGTATCGAACGGACCCGACCATCGTCCTGCTGACGCCCGGCGTCTACAACTCGGCGTACTTCGAGCACACGTTTCTCGCGCGGCAGATGGGCATCGAGCTCGTCGAGGGGCGCGACCTCTTCGTCCACGAGAACATCGTCTACATGCGGACGACGGCGGGTCCGAAGCGTGTGGATGTGATCTATCGGCGCGTCGACGATGACTTTCTCGACCCGTTGGCGTTTCGCGCCGACACGACGCTCGGCGTCTCGGGCTTGTTCAACGCCTACCGAGCCGGCAACGTCACGCTGACCAACGCGCCGGGTACGGGCGTCGCCGATGACAAGGCGTTGTACGCCTACGTGCCGACGCTCATCAAGTACTACTTGAACGAGGATCCGATCCTGCCGAACGTGCACACCTGGCTGCTGTCGAACGCCTCCGATCGACAGTACGTGCTCGAGCATCTGCAGGATGTCGTGGTGAAGGCGGTTGGCGAGTCTGGCGGCTACGGCATGTTGATCGGTCCGCACAGCACGGCAGCGGAGCGCGAGGAGTTCCGCCAGCGGATTCTCGAGGATCCTCGCAACTACATCGCCCAGCCGACGCTCGCGCTCTCCGCGGCACCGTGCTTCGTCGACGGCCGCTTCGAGCCGCGCCATGTGGATCTCAGGCCCTACATCCTCTGTGCCGGCGACAGAGTGGTCATCGTCCCGGGCGGCCTGACGCGCGTGGCGCTGCGCAAGGGATCGCTGGTGGTGAATTCCTCGCAAGGCGGCGGTAGTAAGGATACGTGGGTCTTGAACGACCAGTTGCCGATCTCCGGTTCGTCGAGCAAACCTCCCTCAGAAGATCGCTGAGTATGCTTTCGCGGGTCGCTGACAGTTTGTATTGGATGAGTCGCTATCTCGAGCGCGCGGAGCACACGGCGCGGCTCGTGAACGTGAATCTCAATCTGACGCTCGATCGCGCGCCGGCGAATACGATGCGGCATTGGGGACGTCTCCTGGCGAGTCTCCGCTTGCCGCCGAAGGTGGCGGAGGTCGGCACCGTCGCCGAGGTCGCGGCGGGATCGACGCTCGATCTCGCCAACCGCGATTCGATCGCGGCCTGCATCGCCGCGTCGCGCGAGAATGCGCGGCAGGTGCGCGAGCAGATCAGCTCGGAGATGTGGGAGGAGCTGAATCGGTTGTTCCTGAAGGTGCAGCGGAGAAATCCAGGCGAGGAGGAGTGGTCCGCCAGCGCCCACGACTTTCTTGCCTCGGTGATCGAAGGCGTGCATCTCTTTCAAGGCGTCACCGACGCGACGATGACGCATGGCGATGGCTGGCGGTTCATCGAGCTCGGTCGATACCTCGAGCGAGCCGGCGCCACGGCGGCGCTGCTCGACGTGCACTATCGCGACTTCTCGGGCGCGGCGACGCAGCCCGTCAACGTTGGTGAGTATGTCGAGTGGGTGGGACTGCTCAAGTCGTGTTGTGCGTTCGAGGCATATTGCCATTGCTACACCGCGGACCTGCACACGGTGCGCGTCGCCGAGTTCCTGATCCTCAATGCCGATTTTCCGCGCTCCATCCGTTTCGGGGCGGGTCGCATTCAGCAATCGCTCGAGGCGGTGCTGGAGCTGACGGGCCGTCCGCGCGCGAAGGCGGATCGGCTCGCGGGTCGGTTGCTCGCGGCGCTGGACTACGGCCAGGTCGACGAAATCCTCGGCGATCTCCCTGCTTACCTCGCGGGCATCGTGCGTCAGACGGCGGAGATTGACGTGGCCATTCATCAGCAGTACATCGATTATCCGGTCGACGCTGGGCTGCCGGCGTAGAGCATTGGTTCGTGGGGTAGAGGCGAGGCTGGAGCCCAGCCTAACGGTTCAGAGATGTCCATTCATTACGCGATTCACCACGTCACGCGCTTCACCTACGGGTCAACCGTGAGCGAGAGTCAGATGGAGGTCCGGATGCAGCCGCGGACCGACGGGCTGCAGACCTGTCTCGACTTCGAGCTGCGCGTCGATCCGCGCTCGCGGCAGCAGTCGTACCGTGACTTCCACGGCAACTGGGTGCATCACTTCAATGTGCCGCGCGGGCACCAGCAGCTCACGGTGACGGCGCGGGCCCGAGTGGAAATCGATCCGCCGGCGCATGTCCCGGAGGCGCTGGAGGCAGGCGCCTGGAGCGAGATCGATCGCTGGGCGCGCGAGGACGAGCACTGGGACTTCCGGCATCCGAGTCGGTTCGCCGTCTGCAGCGAGCTGCTGGTCGGCTATGCCGAGACCCTGGCGGTGGCGCGCGCGCGCGAGACCGACCCGTTGTCGACGGTGCGTCAGGTGATGGCGTCCATCCATCACGACTTCGAGTACGCGCCGATGAGCACGCGTGTCGATTCGCCGATCGACGAGGCGCTCGGCGCACGCAAGGGCGTCTGCCAGGACTTCGCCCACGTGATGCTGGCGATGCTCCGCCGCCTCGGCCTCCCCAGTCGCTACGTCAGCGGCTACATCGCCCCGGCCTCGGCCGGAGACAACCGCGGACTGATCGCCAGCGCCACCCACGCGTGGGTGGAGGTGCTGTTGCCAGACCTCGGCTGGGTCGGCTTCGATCCCACGAACAACACGGAGGCCGGCCTGCGCCACGTCCGCGTCGCCGTCGGCCGCGACTACGCCGACGTCCCGCCCACGCGCGGCGTCTTCAAAGGGGACGCGAGCAGCTCGCTCGCGGTCTCGGTCGAGGTGAAGTCGGCGGACCTGCCCGCCGCGTTCGAGCCCACGAGAGTGGAATCGCCCGGCGCCTCGGACCTCACCACAGCGCCTGCACCACCCCAGTGGGACTGGCGCCGGCAGATGCAGCAGCAACAACAGCAATAGCAGGGTGTCACGCGCGCCGGGGACGCGAGAGCGGCCAACTCCCTTGCCGGCATTTACTGGCGTTTGATACAGTGAAAGGCTCCGCTTGCGCTTTGCGGTCCTCACTGGGAGGTCGTTCAACGGTAGGACACGTGGCTCTGGACCACGTTATCGGGGTTCGAATCCCTGCCTCCCAGCCAATCTCCGTTTTCGTTCCCTCGCGCCAGCAGGTCGAACGGCTTAACCCAAGCAACTGAAAGACTTCCGCGATCGAACGAGCAGTTCGAAAGCAGCATTTTGAGCATCCGCGCCTGTTCGGCCGAATTCTGGCTAACGAATTGACCCGGCGCGGTTTGCGCGAGTTCTAGAATCTTCGAGCCCTTGGCCGCGTAGTCGTGGCTGGCGGACTCGTGAAGGGCCGTGTCACGCCGTACGTCGGCGAGTTCCTGCTCCCATTGCCGGGTCTTCCGCTCCCACAGGTCGTCAGAAACGCGACCTGCGAGCCGGTCCTCGTAGGCGCGGTCGATCTTGGCTTGGACGGCGAGGTACTGCTGCTGCAGGCGCATCACCGAGGCGCGGTGGAACTTCTGCTTGTCGTCCTGGCTCTCGCGGAGCGCCTCGGTGATCCACTCTGCGATTTCGGCCGAGATGTGGATGCGCTTGATGACGTCAGCGAAGAGGGCTGATAGGTCGTCTTCGCGGACCCAGGTGTTGCCGCAGCGGCCCCTGAAACCGGTGCAGTGGTAGTAGATGTACCGACCCTTCTTCACCTCTGCCGTCATGGCGCAGCCGCACAGTCCGCACGTCATCAGCCCGGTGAACGCGTGCTGGTGCTTCTTGTAGCGCGGCCGGTTGATGGTCTCGAACACGTCCTGGACGTCCTCGAACAACCGGCGCGAGATGATCGGCGTGTGCAGGCCAGCGTACTGCTTGCCCTTCCAGCGGAACTCGCCGGCGTAGAGCGGGTTGTGCAGGACGCGGTGGATTTCGGACTTCGTGAGCTTCCGCCCAGACCGGGGATGCGTCAGGCCGATCGCAGCCGCCCGCACCGTCAACTCCTTCAGAGAAACGGCGCCGGTCGCATACCACTCGAAAAGCTTCGCTACGAGGGGGCCGCGCTCGGGGTCCACGTCGATGCGGCGGACGTTCGTGTCATTGATGTAGCCGATATGGGCGACCGTGGGCCAATGGCCCTGCTCGGCCTTCTCGCGCATTCCCTTCCGAACTTCCTCGGAAAGGTTGTCGATGTAGTTCTTCGCCATCAGCACGCGGATGCCGTGCATGAACTTCTCGGAAGACCGAGAGTCCTCCGACAGGATCGTCCCCTCCTTGACCAAGTGGACCTCGGCGTCGAGGTCAGCCACCGTCACCCAGTCCTTGATGTTGCGGTAGAGGCGGTCAGTCTTCTCGACCAGGACAACCTTGCAGGACGACTTGGCCAGGAAGGTGATCATCTCGGTGAACGCCTGACGGCCCGAGCGCTTGGCGGTCTCGACGTCCTCGAACTCGCGAACGATCTCCAGTCCGTGGTCGAGGGCGTACTGCTGCAGGAGCTTCCGCTGCGCGGGAATGGAGAAACCTTCCTTCTCCTGTTCCTTCGAGGAGACGCGCACGTACATCACCGCCGTCCGCGCGGCGTGCGGGCGTTGACCGGAACGGAGACGGGCAGACTGTCTCATAGCGGGCAGTTCAGGGAGCGGCGCCGCCTTGGTCGGCCCGCGAAGACCATTCTTGCAGAATCTCGATGTAGTCGGCGAGCGCTTGCCGGGCGCCCGGGATCTGGCTTAGTTCTGCAACTGTGGCCTGCCCAACCGGCGGTGATGCCGACAGGATTCGTTCCGACCCGACGCTGGCGTCGGACAAGCCGGCCACGGGCGCGGGTCGCTGAACGACCGGATCGACACGGGTCCAAGTCGGGTGAGGGCCCGAACGACGACGCTCACGCGTCCGCCGGCGACGCGCAGGAGACGGGAAGGTGGTGCAAGCCAGTTCCATAGGGTCTCCGCGGCGAACCGCAAGGTCGAGCCTTGGACCAGGCGAGCGGCTGCCGATATACGGTTGGCTTGGCTCTGGAAGAGCGGAGGTGACTGCCGGCGGGACGCCGTGCAGCGGGCGCCAATGGCGCCCTGTAAGGGAAGTCGGCGACGACCTCGTATGTTGAACGCCGAAACCCGACGCGATCTTTCAAGGGGCGGCAAAGGAAGTTGCCGCCGGGTCGTCCAGGCAAGCAGGCGGGTTCAAGGCTTTCGACCGCCGACGGGGTTCGGCCTCGATCGTCTCCGCCACAACAAGATCAGCAACTGCGATGGTGCCTTCGCGCGCGTGCCTGCTGGCCGGTAGCGATGCTTCGTCGGTTGCCAAGCAGTCGGCAACGTACGCGCACTGCGCGGCCGTCTCGAACACCTCGCCATCGCCTTCCCGATGACGCTGCTTGCGTGACGCGGGCAACGACGTTGCTGCAGTAAACTCTGCAAATTACGTGCTACCGTAAAATGCCGACACGACTGCCTTGTGTCTGTAGGCACTAGCCGGAGGCGTGCCGTTCTGTGCAGAGATGGTCCCTATGAAATCGAGACGCGCCGGAGGGCGCCGAACACGCGAATTGCGCTCCGCTCGCCCCGCGCGTCAGCAACATGTCGCGTGCGTTGACCTTTTTTGCGGCGTGGGCGGTCTGACTCGCGGCCTTCTCGATGCTGGCATTGACGTCGTCGCGGGTGTCGATCTGGACGACGCGTGTAAGTACGCCTACGAGCAGAACAACGGAAGCACTTTTCATCCCGCCGACGTGACACGTTTGAAAGCATCAGAGCTCGAGACGTGGTTCGGTGATGCCTCTATCCGCGTGCTTGCCGGTTGTGCGCCGTGCCAGCCATTCTCGAACTACGCGCTTCGCTATCAGAAGGAGGCGGCCGGCAAGAACGTCGAACAGGACGAGCGCTGGAGTCTCCTCGGTCATTTCGGCCGATTGGTTGCCGACCTGCTACCTGACATCGTCACGATGGAGAACGTTCCTACCGTCACGAAGCACACGGTGTTCAAGGAATTCAAGGCCACGTTGGAACGCCTCGACTACGAGGTGTGGGTCGACGTCATCGACTGCGCGCAGTACGGCCTCCCACAACGCCGTCGCCGCACGGTTTTGCTCGCTTCTCGTCACGGTGAAATCAAGCTCCGTGCACCGAACCAGTCGGAGACCAAGACAGTTGAAGATGCGCTGAAGGGGCTGCCGATTCTCCGGCATGGCGGTCGCAATGCGCAGGATCCGCTTCACGCGGCGTCGGGACTATCGGACCTGAACTATCAGCGCATAAAGGCATCGCAGCCAGGCGGTTCCTGGCGAGACTGGCCAAAGAACCTGATCGCGAAGTGCCATCGCAAGGACACAGGCAAGAGCTACTGCGGAGTCTACGGCCGAATGAGATGGGACGAACCGGCGCCGACCTTGACGACGCAGTTCTACGGTTTCGGCAGTGGCCGGTTTGGACATCCCTCGCAGGCGCGCGGGCTCTCGCTACGTGAAGGGGCCATCCTTCAGGGATTCCCGCAAGACTATTCCTTTGTACCCAAGGGCGAGTCGGTCCAGTTCAAGGTGCTCGGTCGTCTCATCGGCAACGCGGTGCCGGTCGACCTGGGGCGCGCCATCGGCGAGAGCATCATCGAACATGTCGAGACCCACGTCGGTCAGATTCGACCGTCGACGGATCACCGCCGAGGTCGGAATGGCCAAGAGTACGCGGGTAGCACCGTCCTCGCCTGAGGCGAGCCGCCGTATGCAGCGTGTTCGGCAGAAGAGCACGTCCGCCGAGCATGCCCTGCGACGGGAGCTGCACGCGCGCGGCCTCCGCTATCGTCTCCACGTTCGCGTCCTCACGAAGCCGCGCAGGGTCGCCGACGTCACGTTCAGCGGGCTTCGAGTGGCCGTCTTCGTCGACGGCTGCTTCTGGCACGGCTGCCCGCAGCACGCGACCTGGCCCAAGCAGAACGCCGAATTCTGGCGCGCGAAGATCGAGGCCAACATGGCGCGCGACGCCGACACCGACGAGCGCCTGCGTGCCGAGGGGTGGAAGGTCATCCGCGTCTGGGCACACGAGCCGCCCGCGCGCGTGGCAGCGCAGGTCGCGACCATCGTCGAGAAGCGCCGGGAGATGCTCCGACAGTGACCACGCCCATCGCGGCAGAGACCTCCGTTCTCTCTTCGACCGCGCCGGAGCCGGGCCAGCTCGTCGAGGTCCGCCGCCGCCAATGGATCGTCTCCGACGTCGATGCGTCCGCGGTGTCGCCCGAGCTGCCCAAGCGCAACCTCGTGAAGCTCGCGTCGATCGACGAGGACGCGCTCGGCGAGGAGATCGAAGTGCTGTGGGAACTCGAACCCGGCGCGCACGTCATCGAGCGCGCGGGTCTACCGACGCTCTCTGCGCTCGACGATCCGTCGAAGCTCGAAGCCTTCCTCGACGCCGTTCGCTGGGGAGCGGCCACCAACGCCGATCGCGGCTACCTGCAGGCGCCTTTCCGCAGCGGCGTGAGCATCGAGGACTACCAGCTCGATCCGCTCGTGCGCGCGATCGACATGGCGCGCACCAACCTCCTGATCGCCGACGATGTCGGCCTGGGCAAAACCATTGAAGCCGGTCTCGTCATCCAGGAGATGCTGCTGCGCCATCGGGCGCGGACGATCCTTGTGCTCTGCCCGTCGTCGCTACAGGAGAAGTGGCGCACGGAGATGGCCGAGAAGTTCGGCCTCGAGTTCCGCATCGTCGACACCGAATCGCTGAAACGCTCGCGCCGTGAGCGCGGACTGCACGCCAACCCGTGGACCGCGTTCCCGAGGCTCATCGCCTCCATCGACTGGGCGAAACAAGGCGAAGGCATCCGCCTTCTGCGCGATGTCCTTCCGCCGCAGCCAACGTTCCCGCGCCGCTTCGACATGCTGATCGTCGACGAGGCCCACAACGTCGCGCCCACCGTCGGCAAATACGCCGTCGAGAGCCTGCGTACGCGCCTCGTGCGCCTGCTCGCACCGCACTTTCAGCACAAGCTGTTCCTCACTGCGACGCCGCACGACGGCTACACCGAGTCGTTCACCGCGCTCCTCGAGCTGCTCGACGACCAACGCTTCTCGCGCAACATCCTGCCACCCGAAGACCAGCTCGCGCGCGTCATGGTTCGGCGCCTCAAGAGCGACCTCGTCGACGCCAACGGCAAGAGGCTCTATCCAGTGCGCCGCCTCGAAGCGCTGAACGTCGATTACACGGCCGAGGAGCGCGAGGCGCGCCGGCTCCTCGAACAGTACATCGCCAGCCGGGAGAAGCAGGACGAGCGCGAAGGCGCCGCCTCGCATTTCGTCCACCAGCTCCTGCGCAAGCGCCTCGCGTCGTCGCCCGCCGCGTTCATGGCGACACTCGCGCGGCACACCACTACCATCGAGGGAAAAGGCGAGGCGCGCCGCACCTCCGGGCTCGACGAACGCGTCCTCCGACGCGCGATCGCCAAGACCGAGGAAGACTACGCCGACGACGACACCCGCGAATCAGCTGAGTCCGAAGCCATCGAACAGGCGAGCCGTCGGCTGCGTCCGCTCTCGGTCGATGAGAAGAAGCTGCTCGGACGCCTGCGCTCGTGGGCCGAGCAGGCCAGCCACAAGCCCGACTCGAAGGCCGAAGGGCTCCTTCACTGGCTGAACAACGCCCTGAAGCCGAAGGGCGCATGGTCGAACGCGCGCGTCATCCTCTTCACCGAGTACCGCGCGACGCAGAAGTGGCTGCACGAGATCCTCGCCAGCCACGACCTCGGCGGCGACCGCCTCGCGCTGCTCTTTGGCGGAATGGACCCGAAGGAGCGCGAGAGCATCAAGGCAGCGTTCCAGGCCGATCCGCGCGAGTCGCCGGTGCGTATCCTGCTCGCGACCGACGCCGCCTCGGAAGGCATCGACCTGCAGAACCACTGCAACCTACTGGTCCACGTCGAGATCCCCTACAACCCGAACGTGATGGAGCAGCGGAACGGCCGTGTCGACCGTCATGGGCAGAAACAGAGCGAGGTGGTCATCTGGCACCCCGTCGACGCGAGCGGCGGCCACGGTGACGACATCCTGCGCGCGCTCCGCAAGCTCGACGCCATGCGCGCCGACATGGGCAGCGTGAACCCGGTCATCGCCCCGCAGTTACCGGCGCTCCTCGAGGGCCGCCGCCGCGAGCTCGATACGAGCCTCGCCGAAAAGCGCATCGAGCGCGCGCGTCGCTATGTGAAGGTCGAGCGCGAGCTGCGCGAGCGCATCGCCAAGCTTCACGAGCGGCTCGCGACGACCCGCAGCGAGCAGCATCTCACGCCCGACCGCATCGAGCGTGTGGTGCGCGTCGCCCTCGCGCTGACCGACAAGCCCGATCTCGCAGCGGCGACCCTCGCCGACCTCCCCGGCGCCCGCGTGTTCCAGATGCCGCCCCTTGCGGGCTCATGGTCGCGCTGCCTCGACGGGCTCGAACACCCGTACACGAGACGTATTCGACCCATTACGTTCGACCACGACGTGGCCAAAGGGCGCGACGACATCGTGCTCGTCCACCTGAACCACCCGCTGGTGCAGATGAGCGTGCGGCTCTTGCGCGCCGAGGTCTGGGCCCGCGATGACGTGAAGAAGCTCAATCGCGTCACGGTGCGCACGCTGCCGGATGCGAAGATCGATGCGCCCGCCATCGCGGTAGTCTCGCGCCTCGTCATCACAGGAGGCAACCACCATCGCCTCCACGAGGAGCTGACCGAGGCGGGCGGCTACCTGCGCGACGCGGCTTTCAAACGCGAAGAGCGCGTCGGCGAGCTGCGTGCCTGGCTCGACGCCTCGGCGCCCTGCGAAATCCCCGACTCCCTGTTTGACGCCCTCCGCACACGGTTTCAGAAGCACACGGGGGCCGTGCTGAGCGCCGTCACCTCGCGCTCGAAGGACCGTCTGAAGGTACTTGGGGGCACGCTCGAGACGCGTAAGCGGCGTGAGATCGAGGACATGACCCAGCTCCTCGACGACCTCGCGAAGAACCTCGAAGCCGAGTTGACCAAGGAGGAGCCGAAGCAGCTCGCGTTGTTCTCCGAGGACGAACGCACGCAGCTCCGGCGCGACCGACTCGCGCTAGAGGCGCGCCTGCGCCGCATCCCCGAAGAGCGGGAACGCAAG
>DAINCF010000009.1:0-32439 GCA_036732565.1 Vicinamibacterales bacterium | reverse complement strand
AGGCGCGTGGCGGCACGCTGCCGCGCCGGCGGCCGGCGCCGCGCGTCACCGAGATTCATGCCGGTTCGGTCATCGAGGGCAACGATTGGAAGGTCACCGTCGGCCATGCGCAGCACGTACAGCCGTATCTCGAGTGCCTCGCGCTCCGTCTGGACACCAAAGAGGGTTCGGTGTGCTACACGGGCGACAGCGGCCCGAGCGACACGATCGTGGAACTGGCCAGGGGCTGCGACATCTTGATTCACATGAATCACTACTTCAGTGGGACGGAACCCACGCCCGCGTACCGGGCCGCCTGCGGCAATCACCGCGACAATGCCATCATCGCCAAGCGAGCCGGTGTGAAAACGCTGGTGCTGACACACCTGCTGGCGCAGATCGATCTGCCTGGCATTCGCGAACAGATCGTTCACGAAATCCAGCAAGTGTTCGACGGTAAGGTGATCTGGGGCGAGGATCTGATGCGGTTGGACCTCTCCGGGTCTCGCGTCTCCACCATCGAACCCCGGCAGGAGCAGCCATGAAACGAACCGTGTTCCTCCTCGCAGTGAGCCTGCTCGTGGCGGGTGGGCCCCGACCCGAGGCGCAACAGGATGCCCTGATTCCCGCGCCGGACCGGCGCTCAGGTGAAGGCGTCGGCCCGTTCCCGACACTTACGATTCGGAACGTGATGATCATCGACGGCACGGGCGCGCCGCCCTTCGGGCCCGCGAACGTGATCGTCGAGGACAACCGCATCGCTCGCATTGCCAACGCCGGCACGCCGGGCGTGCCGTCGCGCGAGCCGGCCCCGGCCGCGGCCCCGAACATCATCGACGGCTCTGGCATGTACCTCTTGCCGGGCTTCGTCAACCTGCACATCCACCTCGGAGACAACAAGAAGGCGCCGCACGCCGAGTACGTCCACAAGCTCTACATGGCTCACGGCGTGACGACGGTCCGCGGAGTGGAGCTCGCGCCGCAGCCGTTCGCGGTGAAGGAAAAGGCTCGAAGCACCGCCAATGCCATCGTCGCCCCGCGCATCTACAACTATCAGCGGCCGGGTGCGGGTTGGGACAAGGGCGTTGTGGACTCACCGGACAAGGCGCGCGAGTGGGTCCGCTGGTGCGCGACCAACGGTGTGGACGGCATGAAGCTCGTGGCGCACCCTCCCGAGATCATGGCGGCGCTGTTGGACGAGGCGAAGAAGCTCGGTCTCGGCTCGACGGCGCACCTGGAACAGCGCGGTGTCGCGCAGATGGACGCCCTCACCGCGGCCAAGCTGGGCCTCGGAACCGTGACGCACTTCTACGGGCATTTCGAACCGCTGATGCGCGACTATCGCGTGCAGCCATGGCCCGATCAGATGAACTACAACGACGAGCAGTTCCGGTTCGGCCAGGTGGCGCGTCTCTGGGATCAGATCCATCCACCCGGCAGCCCGGAGTGGAAGGCGTACCTGCAGGAGCACGTCAAGCTGCGGACGATCTTCGATCCGACGATGACGGCCTACGCGGCTGGCCGCGACGTCATGCGCATGCGCAACGCGGATTGGCACGAGAAGTACACGCTTCCGTCTCTCATGGACTTTTACACGCCCAGCCGCGAGAACCATGGCTCGTACTTCTTCGACTGGACGCTGTCCGATGAAGTGGCGTGGCGCAACTTCTATCAGGTGTGGTTCAAGCTGCTCAACGATTACAAGAAGATGGGTGGCCGCGTGACGGTGAGCGACGACGCCGCGTACATCTACAACACCTGGGGCTTCGGCTACATCCACGAGATGGAGTTGCTCCAGGAGGCCGGCTTCCATCCGCTCGAAGTGATTCGGGCGGCGACGATGCACGCAGCCGAGGCGCTCCACGAGCCCAAAGGCCAGCCGCTGCAGTTTGGCATCGTCCGAGCCGGCATGCTCGCCGACATGGTGCTGGTCGATCAGAATCCGCTGCAGAACTTGAAGGTGCTGTATGGGACCGGCCACGTGCGGCTGAACGATCGCACCGGCCGAACCGAGCGCGTTGGTGGCATCAGATACACGATCAAGGACGGGATCGTGTACGACGCGAAGAAACTGCTCGCGGACGTGGCCGCCATGGTCGAGGCACAGAAGAAGCGGTCCGGCAGCGCGCGGTGACGAGCGCCGCGGCAGGAATACCACGTAGGGGCGGCTCGCCGCCCCTGTGGCCGCGAGAAGGCTGGGACCAAGTTCGACGCGACGGTGGGCGGCAGACCGGCTACAATCACTGCTCAGGCGGCGCGTTCTCACGTGGAGCATCCCCATGGACATCGTGCAACTCGAGCACTTCCTGGCGGTCGTCGACGAGGGGTCGTTCACGCGCGCGGCGGCGCGCGTGTATCGAACGCAGTCTGCCATCAGTCAGAGCATCAAGCGACTCGAGGAAGCGGTGGGCGCGCCGGTGTTCGCGCGCGACGCGCCGGAAGTGTGCCTGACCGAGTCGGGCAAGCTGCTCGCCAACTACGCCCGGCGGATGGTCCAGATGCGCGACGAGGCGATGCGGTCGCTGGACGACCTGAAGCGCCTGGTCGCCGGCAGCGTGACGGTGGCCGCGCATGAATCGGCCGCGGTCTATCTGCTTCCCGGGCCCATCAAGACGTTCCTGCAGCGGCACCACGAAATCCGCGTCGGCATCTATCGCAGCCCGCTCGACGAGATTCCGCGGCGCGTGCTCGATCGCGAGGTCGAGGTCGGTTTCGTCAAGGACGTGCCGATCTTCCGGGAGCTGCACTGCGCGGAGGTCCACTCGGATCGAATGGTGCTGATCGGGTCGCCGATGCATCCACTGGCGTCTCGACCCCGCCTGAGTCTGCGAGACGTCGCCTCGGAGCACTTCGTGCTCCACCATCAGTGCGCGGCGACGACCCAGCGTATCCTGCAGCTGTTTACGGAGAGCGGTACTCAATGCCGCGTGGCCGCGGAGCTCTGGAGCTTCGAGAACGTCAAGCAGTTCGTGCGCGAGGAAGTCGGCTTCGCGATCGTGCCCCGCATCTGCGTGCGGCAGGAACTGGCCGACGGGACGCTCATCGCCTTGCCCGTGTCCGAGTTGAACATGCCGCGCGCGACCCGCATGATCTATCGCGACCCGCGGTACCTCTCGGACGCCGCCCGTGCGCTCATCGACATCGTGCGTAACTTCGATTGGGAAACCGAGCAGCCCACGCCGGTTCGGGCCCGCCAGGCGCTGCGCCGCTAGCGCCGTTCCAAGAGTGCGTTTCAAAATAGAACGTGGGGTCCGCCTTTAGGCGGACCTCAGGACCGGCTGAAGCCGGCCCCCACGAATTTTGAAATGGACTCCTAAAAAACGCTTCGGATCAGGCCGCCATCGACCTGGAGGAGGGCGCCGGTCGTGTAGGCCGACGCCTCCGAGAGCAGGAACGCCGCGGCGCCCGCGAACTCCTGCGGCACGCCGTAGCGTCCGAGGGGGATGGTCTTCTCCGTGCGCGTGCGCTGCTCTTCGATGGTGATGCCCGCTTGCCGGCTGCGGTTGGCATCGAGCTGCCGTATGCGATCGGTATCGATGCGTCCCGGCAACAGGTGATTCACGCGGATGTTCTGCGGAGCCAACTCGGTCGCGAGGGTCTTCGCGAGCGCGCCCACCGACGCGCGCATGACGTTCGACAGCGCCAGGTTCGCGATGGGCTCCTTCACGGAGGTCGAGGTGGAGACGACGATCGCGCCTCCGCCACGCGCCGCCATCGTCGGGACCGTGACCCGTACCATCCGTACCGTGCTGAGCAGCAGCAGTTCGAACGCCGAGTACCAGCCGTCATCGTCGAAGCTGAGCGCCGTGCCGGGCGGCGGACCGCCGGTGTTGGCGAAGAGCAGATCGACGCCGCCGAAGCGGCGGACGGTCGCGTCGTGCCACGCGGCGATGGCGGATCCCGAGCGCAGATCCGCTTCGAACGGGAAGACGAGATCCGAGCCCTCTTCCGCTTTCAGCAGCTGAGCCGCTTCGCAGATCGCCTTGGACTGGCTCGAGGCCATCGACACCGCGGCCCCTTCCCGCAGCAGCACGCGCGCGACGGCGAGACCCAGGCCGCGGCTCGCCCCGCCGACCATCGCAACTTTGCCTTTCAGACCGAGATCCATGCCGCTCCTTCCTGGCGACGCCACCTTCGAGCGCGTTGCGAAATTAAGGGTTCCGTAGGGGCCGCCCTTTAGGGCGGCCCAGATCGGCCGGCCTAAAGGCCGGCCGCTACGTACGAGGCTTACGCCAACGGCCCCTAGAAGGTCATCCGCGCGCCGAACTGGAACTGACGTGGCTGATAGAACAGGTTCGTGGACGTGCCGGCCACCAGGTACGTGCTGGCGCCGAACGTCGTACCGTAGCTCCCGAAGTTCTCGGCGTTCAGGACGTTGAACACGTCCACGCGGCCTTGGACCTGGACCTGCCGAAAGCGAAACGCCTTGACGAGGCCCAGATCCAGCTTGCGGTCGCTCTTGAGCATGCGCTCGCCGTTCTTGGGCAGGACGTTGCCTTGGTTGTCCAGCCAGCGCCCTGTACCGGTGCGGAACGGATCGAGATTCGTGGTGATATTCAACGGCTTCGGCGACCCGGCGAAGAAGATCGCCGACACGCTCAGATCCCACGGGAGATACGCGGTGCCGCTGAGCGAGGCGCGATGTCGCTGGTCGGTCGTCAAGTACGCATACTCGTCGTCGGGGTTGAAGGGGTTGTTGACCGTGCCGAAGCGATTGGCGTTGGTGTGGCCCTTGGCCGTCGACAACGTATAGGTGGCGTCGAACTGGTACCAGGAGCGCACGCGCCGGCTGTTGAATGCCATCTGCAGCCCGTCGTAGCGACTCTTGCCCCACGTTTCATAGCGCGTGATATCGGTAAATCCCGGGTATGGGCGGCCGTTGACCGACGGATCGAGCGGCGTGTGCAGCACCGGGTTCTCGAAGAGGTTGATGTTTCGACTCATTTGCAGATTGCGGCCGTCGGTGTGCACGTAGTCGGCCTGCATGGAGTAGCGATCGCCGATCTGATGGGCGACGCCAATCGAGACCTGGTCCTGCCGGGGTGTCTCGTAGTCGGACGCCATCAAGGTTCGCGCGCGCGGCAGATTCTGCGCCTGGTAGTCCGCGAGCGTACGTCCCCCAAGCGGATCGGTCAGGCTTGGGTTGACCACCACCGCCGAGAAGCGCACGTTGCGATCGCGCGCCTCGTTCATCGGAATGTTCAGCAGCACATTCCCGTAGTATCGTCCCGCGCCCCCTCGAATCACCGTCCGTCCATTCCCCGATATGTCGTAGGCAAAGCCGAAACGAGGGGCGAAGTTGTCGCCGTCGATGCGGCGCGGACCTTCATCGAGGGGATCCGGCAAATCCTTGTTGGTCACCTTCGGCTCGACGTCGTAGCGCACGCCGAGGTTCAAGGTGAACCGCCTGGCAATCGTCCAGTCATCCTGCACGAAGAACCCGTAGATCGGATTGTCGACGTCGTAGCTGAAGTCGCCGAGCGTCGTCGTATACCGGGTCGGCGCCGGCCAGGTGCTCATGTCGTTGAAGTTCGACGGGTTTCGATCGAAGCTGAAGACCCCGTATGAGATTCGAGGAAGCTGGCCACGGTAGTTCGGCAGCGTGTACTGGAACCCCGCCTTGAATTTGTGCTCGCCGTGCCAGTTGGGAACGAAGTAGGACAGCGAGTCACTGATCTGAAAGATCCGCTCGTTCCACCACTGCGGCACGTTGTTCGCCGGACCGAGCAGCGCCGATGGAAAGTCGTAGCGAGGTGTCGCGGCCGACTCGTAGAGGTCTTTGTAGAAATAGAACAGACCGCCACGGACCTCGTTGACCAGACGATCGCTGATCACCCACGTCTCGCCGATTGACGTGTCATAGGTGGCGAAGTCCTCGTTGTTTCCCGCCGACACGGTGGTCTTCGCCACGTTCCCGCCGACCTCGTTGTTCTGGGAGTTGAGGTAGTAAATCGAGGTTCGCGCAAACAGCCGATGGTTCGAGGACACCTGGAAGTCCACCCGCCCACTTGGCAGCTTGCGGCGGATGCCGGCGTCGACGTCGACATCGAACTGAGCGATTCCCGTATTGGGCCGCGCGGTCACGTTGCGCTTCTGAAATTCATAGGCGGCGAAGAAGTGCATCCGGTTCTTGATGATGGGGCCACCGACGGTAAAGCCCGTCTGCTTCTCGTCGAACGGCGCCACTTTTCCGGTGAAGAAGTTCTCGGCGTCGAAGATATCGTTGCGGGCGAAATAGAGCGCGCTTCCGTGCACCTGGTTGGTGCCCGACTTGCTCACCGCGTTGATCACCGCGCCGGTCACACGGCCGTATTCGGCGTCGAAGCGGTTCGTGATCACTTGAAATTCGGCAATCGTCTCGTGACTGTACGATTGGGTCTCGCCGGTCCCCTGGCCGGTGACATTCAGCCCGTCCATCTGGTATCGCGAGGCATCTGCGCCGGATGAGCCCGCCCCGACGGTCCCCGGATTGCCTCGCGCGCCCGGCACGAGACTGACCAACTCGAGCCAGTTGCGACCGTTCAGCGGCAGCGATTCGATTTGCGAGGTTTGCACTCGGCCCCCGAGATCGGACTGGGTGACGTCCACGAGGGGAGCCGCGCCCGTGACCGTCAACGTCTCGGCGAGCGCCGCGAGCTTCATCGTGAAGCCGACGACGGCGGATTCGCCGACGCCGAGCCGGTGCCCTTCTCGCACGATGCTGGCAAAGCCGCTCAGTTCGACCTTGATGTCGTAGGTGCCAATCGGAAGAGCCGGCATCAGATAGGCGCCGGTCTCGCTCGTCACGGTGGTGCGCGTCGTGCCGGTGTCTTTGTGCGTGGCCGTGACCGCGGCGCCGGGAAGCACAGCGCCGCTTTCATCGGCGACGACCCCGCGAAGCTCTGCCTGGCTCGCCTGGCCGGTCGCGAATTCAGGCGTGAACAACAGGCCGATCGACGCCACAACGACGAACGAAAGCGTCCGCGTGATAGTCATGACTACCTCCTCCCCTGACCAATGAGGGCAGCCTCCGTCGTGGTCTTCGGTGGCCCCGAATTCCAGTCAGGTGGCTGTTGCCCCAGCAAATGTTGAACAAAGAAGTCGAAGCGCTTGCGCTCGCCATATTCGGGGTATTCGGCGGATCGCCCGGCGCCGTGGCTCCCGCCGGGGATGGCGAGGAGGTCGAACGTCTTGTTGGCTTTGATCAACGCGTTGGCCACCTGATAGGTGGACGATGGATCGACGTTGGTGTCGAGCTCCGCGGCCACGAGGAGAACGCGCCCTTGCAATCGCCAGGCGTTGTCGACGTTCGATGAGGTCGAATACTGAGGTCCGATCGGCCATCCCATCCACTGCTCGTTCCACCACAGCTTGTCCATGCGGTTGTCGTGGCACCCGACATAGGACACCGCGACCTTGTAGAAATCGGGATGAAACAGGAGGGCGCCGAGCGAGTTCTGGCCACCGGCGGAGCCGCCATAGATGCCGACGCGCGACACGTCGTACGCGGGATATTTGGCCGCGACCGCCTTGTGCCAGAGGATGCGATCCGGGAACCCCGCATCGCCGAGATTCTTCCACGCCACGTCGTGGAACGCCTTGGAACGGTTCGACGTTCCCATGCCATCGATCTGCACCACGATGAAGCCGAGCTCAGCCTGCGCCTGGTGCCCGATGAACGGCGAGAACGACTTCGGCACGTGCGAGCCATGCGGCCCCGCATAGATGCTCTCGATCACCGGGTATTTCTTCGCCGGATCGAACGACGTCGGACGCACGATGATGCCCCAGATGTCCGTGATGCCGTCGCGTCCCTTGGCGACGAAGATCTCGGGTGCCTTCCAGCCGGCCTTGACGAGCGCGCTGATATCGCCGCGTTCGATTTCGCCAACGAGCGACGCGTCGCTGACACGCCGAAGCTCCGAGACCGGCGCTAGATCCACGCGTGAATATGTGTCGACGTAGTATTCGAGGTCGGGCGAAATCTCGACTAGGTGATCGGCATCGGCCGATGTCAGGGGCGTGAGATTCGTGCCGTCGAAGTCGATGCGGTAGTAGTGCAGAAGATAGGGGTCGCGGCCCGCCTGTATGCCGCCGGCACTGAAATAGATCTGCCGTCGCTGGTCATCCACCCGGGCAACTCCGCGGACCGGCCAGTTGCCTTTGGTGATCTGATTACGCACCGCACCGGTCGCCCCATCGATGAGATACAGGTGATTCCAGCCATCACGCTCCGACATCCAGATGATCTCTTTGCCATCCGCGAGGTCGTGCCTGAAGCGCTTGCCTCCGCCGCGACTGTGATTGGCCAGGTTGTAGTAGAAGAACGTCTTCGGCGCTTCCGAGATCACCGCTCGCGGCGTTCCAGTCGCCGCGTCAATCTCGATCACCCGATACACTTCGTGTCCGCGCTGGTTGTACTCGAACGTGACCGCGCGGCTGTCTTTTCGCCACACGAGGTCGCTCAAGGCAAACGGATTCGGAAAGAGGTCAGGCGACACGCTCACCTGCGTCTTCGTCGAGACGTGGAACAACGTCGGCTGTTCGAGGTCGAGCACGTCGCCGGGCTTCGTATAGAGGAAGGTGGCGTGCTTCGGCTGGAGCTGATCCTCCGGAGACGATTCGACATAGTGAACCAGTCGACGATGGCCTGGCTTGACGCGGTAGACGGCGATGCGGCTGGAGTCCGGCGACCAGGCCATCGAGGCTCGATCGTAGTAGTTGCCTTCGGAGCCGTCGCTGCTGAGCAACGTGAAGTCCTTCGCGCCAACCTCGCGTACGGCCACGTTGAAGTTCCTGACCGCCGCCTCCCACTTGCCGTCGGGCGATCGCAGCGGTTCATCGACGGTCGACGCCTCGCTGTCGCGCACCGGTCCTCCCAGGCCGCGTCGACCAGCGAAGCCTGCCGGCGGGCCTGTCCGATGGCAGGAATACTGTGACAGTTCGCATTGCCAGCGCACACGCTTGGCGGTGAACTCCACCTTCTGTTCGTTGTCGGTGAACACGAACGTGGAGAACGGCAGCCGGACGGGCGTGTATGTGTCCCCTGTCTCCTTGGCCAGGCCGTCGGCGAGTCGCTGGTGGTCGAAGGCCGGCGTCTTCTGCCGCGACTCGGCGTCCATCATCACGAACTCGTGCCCACCCTTGACAGACTTGCGGTAGTAGAAACGAGTGCTGTTCTCGACCCAGGTGGCGGACTCTGGGACGTTGACCGTCAAGTACTCGTAGCGGTCGCTGAGTCCCATCGCCCGCTCGTAGTCGGACCGGGCCACCTGTGCCGATGCCGAACTGACGAGCAGAAGAGAGATCGCAGCCGCTGCCAGGATGCGAAATGATGCTGCCATGAGCGAGACACTCCTTCGGCCAGCGTGACGAGAGGTCCACGCAGTGCACGCATCCTAGTGACTTCGCTCCGGCCAAGCCAATGAGAAGGACTGATGGGTGAATAACCACCCCGGGACGCCAGGGTGCGTCGCCGTGCACGAAAAAAGCCGATGGAATCCGGCCGCGTCTTTATGGGGTGACGCGGGATCCGCGAGCGAAATGCCGTTCGTACCACGCGATCGAGCGTTCGATCGTGTCGGCGATGTGCTTGGTCTCGCGCATGCCGTGGCCCTCGCGCGGGTAGCGCACCATGATGGTCTCGACGCCGACGTCCTTGAGCGCGATATAGAACTGCTCGATCTCCGCGGGGTTCACCAGCTGGTCGTTGTCGCCGTGGATGAACATCACCGGCGTCTTGACGCGGTTGGCGAAACGGATGGCGGAACGTTCCCACAGCATCTCGATGATGCCGCCCGTATGCGGCTTGCCGCCGTATTCCTGTTCGAGGTAGTCGTGATACACGGACATGTAGTTGTGGCTGACGAGATTCGAGATGCTCGCCGCTGGCACGGCCGCCGCAAAGCGCGGCGTCTGCGTGACCAGCCAGTTCGAGAGTTGGCCACCGTAACTCTGGCCCTCGACGCCGAGGCGATCGGGATCGATCCAGCGGTGCCGCGCCAGCGCGGCATCCACGCCGGCCAGCACGTCCCGGGCTTCGGCGCCATTCTGATCGCGGGCGATCGCATTCGAGAACGCCTGGCCGTACCCCGTCGATCCGCGATAGTTCACCATCAGCGCCGCATAGCCGTGCGCCGCGTAGACCTGCGCACGATGGTTGAAGGCAGGGCCCTGCTGACCGTGCGGCCCACCATGGATCATCACGATCATCGGGTGCCGAGCGGCGGGATCGACCTTGGCCGGCTTCGTGAGAAACGCTTCAGCCTGCAGTCCACGCTCGACCGGAAAGCTGAAGGCCTCGACCTCGGCCACCGTCTTCCCGCCGAGTACATCGTCACTGAGCGTCGTCAGCGTGGCGTTGCCGCGCGGGCCGCTGACCAGCAGCTCCGCCGGGCGCGCGGGCGTGGTAAGGGCATAGGCGACCGTACCGTCTTTGGCGATCGCGAAGCTGCCAACCTGACCGCGCGTGCGCTCGTCAGGCACCACGAGCTCCGCGGCACCTCCGCCGACCGGCAAGCGATGCAGCCTCGCACTGCCACGCGACTGAACGGTGAAGTAGAGCCATCGGCCGTCGGGTGACCATTGCGGTCTGCCCTGGCGATTGTCAATCGTCGCGCCGAGCTCATGACGCGCGCCCGTGACCGCATCGATGGTCCAGACGTGCGTGTCCTCCATGTTGGTCTCGGATGACGTGATCGGCCGCTTGAGGCCCGAGTAGGCGATCGTCTTGCCGTCCGGCGACCAGACAGGAGCGTATTCGTTGTTCTTCGTCTCGGTCAGCCGGCGAACGGCGGCGGAGTCGACGTCGACGATGAAGAGGTCGTAGTTGAAGAAGAAATCGGGATCCGGCTGCCGGTTCGAGAGGAAGACCAGCTGCTTGCTGTCGGGGGACCAGTCGATCGAGTGCTCGGCGTACAAGCCGCCCGTGATCTGCCGCACCTGTTTCGTTGCGACATCGGCCACGAACAGGTGGAGCCGACGGTTGTCGCTGAACCTGCCACCCGCGGAGGATGCAGGCCTGAACCAGTAGCGGGTGATGACAATGGGATCGGATTCCATCTCCGGTTCGGGGCCGGCCGTGGCCGAGACATACGCGATGCGCCGGCCGTCCGGCGACCACGCCAGGCGCTCGCCGACCTGTGGCAACGGATGATTCGAACCGACAACGTCGGTCAGCGGCTCGACGCCCGTGCCGTCGGCGTTGGCGAGCACGATGCCGCTCTTGTCGTCGCCCGTGCGACCGATGAACGCGAGGCGTTTCCCGTCTGGCGACCACCGCGGTATCGACCCCTCGATCCCGTTCGCGAACGGCGCGGCCGCCCCGCCGGCGAGCTCCGCCGTCCAGATGCGCGAATACGGCGCGCCGGGACGGTCGGTGTGCTGCACCGCGAACGCCAGCCGCGCACCGTCCGGCGACAGCGCCACCTCTCCGACCGATCTCAGATGGTACAAGTCGGTGATTTCGATGTTCGGGCCTGTGGAGCGCGGCGGTGCCGGCGACTCCGGCGCGGCTCCCGGCGCCGCCGTCACAGGTGGAGTCGCGTCGTCTCGGCCATTGCCATTGCAACCCGCCAGCACCGTGAGGCCGAGCACGGCCGCCCAGCCAAAGAGGATGTTGATGCGCGTGAGCATGTTCGCTCTCCGTCGATCGACGAACACCAAGTCGTACGTGGGGGCCGGCTTTAGCCGGCCCAGAAGGTCCGCCTAAAGGCGGACCCCACGATCGCTGCTACCACATCAGCCGCACCGCGAGCTCGATTTGCCGCGAGTTCCTTGCGCTGGTGATGCGGCCGAACGTGTTCGAGAGCGCGTTGCCGACACGGCCGCCGCCGAATTGCGCCTGAAGGTTCCTGGTGTTGAAGACGTTGAATGCTTGCACCATCAAGTCGACTTTCCGGTTCTCGGAAAAGCGCACGCTCTTGCTGACGCGCATGTCGGTGATGTTGATGCGCGAGCTCTCGATCTGGCTCTCGGGCACGGGCGTCAGGTTGTTGAGCGCGCGCCAGGCATTGACGGCATCCAGGTTCAGGTCACGCGAGCCGGAATTGCGCGTCGTGCCTGGCACGAGATCGGTGTTGAAGCCATCGACGTTGACGTCGCGCCCCGCCGTCGCGGACCAGGGCAGCTCCGAACGGTAGGTCCAGACCGCCCCGACGGTGACGTCCCAGGGCAGGAGCACGGATCCACTCGCCACCAAGGCGTGTCGCCGCTCGCCGTTCGACGGCCCCCACTCGATGGACGGATCGAACGGGTCGAGGTAGCGCGCCATCGGCGCATTGTCGTCGCTGTCGGTGAACGTATAGGACACCATGTACTGATTGCGCTGGCTGTAGCGCTTCTCGAGCTTGGTGTAGAACGCCTTGTACTTCAGATCCGTATCCGGACGGACCTGGTCGATACGGGTGAAGGCCGGGAGGGGACGGGCACCGCTGAGCGGATCGCGCGCGTTGATATCGAGGGTCTTGTAGTCGCCTTCGGTGCGGTTGTGCACGAAATCGGCGTGCAACGCGAAGGTCTCGGTGAGGCGGCGCGACACGCCAGCGGTGAGCTGCTTCGAGAGCGGCTGCCGCATGTCGTTGGCCACGACGGTGATGTTCGGCGCCTGAGATGCCACGATGAAATCGGCCGGGTTCCGGCCTTGGTACGGGTCGGGGTACGCGGGATTGGTGATGTTGATCGAGAACCGCTTGAAGTTCTGGAACTCGCCCAACGTGCCCAGCATCCGGATGTGACCGAAGAAGAGGCCATAACCGCCGCGCACGACCGTGGTGCCGTCGCCGCTCACGTCCCAGGCGATGCCCGTCCGCGGACCGAAGTTGTTCGTATCCCCACGTTGCGACACGTCGACGTAGGGCAGCGCGACCGGGAAGTCGTTCGGGTCGAGGTCTTCGTTGGCCGGACCGTAGAGCCGCTCGTAGCGGAGCCCGAGATTCAGCGTGACGTTGGACAGCAGCCGCCAGTCGTCCTGCACGAACACCACGTAATAGTGCGATGGATGGCTGACCGTGCTCGGAGGGGTCGAGGCGCTGAAGGTATTGGCGCCCGTGAGCGCGGCAACGCTTGCCGGATCGGTCGGGTTGAACAACTGGTCCCGCGCGAACGAGTAGGTGCCGGACTCCGCTCCGTTGCCGGCCGACTCCGACACGTACGGCATGTAGTTGTACTCACCGCCGATCTTCACGCTGTGGTCGCTGAAGTTGAGCGAGTAGACGTCCCGGAGCCCCCAGCGGCTTTCCGGGCTGATGTAATCGTAGTTGTTGCCGTAGGTCAGCGATGGGAAGCTGTACTGACGCGTCGATCGGCTGATCCGATCCGCCGGGAACTCACCGGTCGTCTTCCAGATATCGCTCCCGCCTGGATAGCCGTAGAAAGCCGCGTAGGCATACTGAAACTTGAAGTCGTTGAGCTGTCGGGCGCCGCGGAGCCACGTGTGGCCGGCGACGATCGACCGGCGAGGAATCTCTTCGTCGCGCCCTTGCGCGGCGGTCCCGCCGCAACCCTGGCACGCCTTCTTCTCGCCTTCGCCCAGATAGCGCGCGAAGGCGCTCTGCGCGTTGCTCATCTGCCAGTCTCCACGCAGCGCGTAGAGATTCCGATACGAGGGGAGCGGAAACGTGCCCTCGAGCGCCGAGTAGAACTGCGGCTGCCCCGTGTTCACCGTGAAGAACTCGCGCGTATCGGTCCGCTCCACGGCCCCGAAGAAATGGACCTTGTCGCGAACGATCGGGCCGCCGGCGCTCCCGCCGAACTGATGCCGGCGAAACTCCGGCTTGGCGGCTTCGAACACCCCGCGGGAATTGAGCGCCTTGTTGCGAAAGTACTCGAACGCCGTTCCGCGAAACAGGTTCGTGCCCGATTTCGTCACGACCTGAACGACGCCGCCGGTGGCGAGACCGAACTCGGCCTTCGACCCCGCGTTGGTCACCTTGAACTCTTCGACGGCGTCCTCGGGCAGGTCCTGGCGCGGCTCGCCGTCCTCGGCCCAGTTGTTGATCATGCCGTCGACAACGTTGCCCGTCCCGTTGAAGGTCATCGAGCCGCCGACGTTCACCGTCGCGAAGAACGACCGTGTGGCATCGATGGTCGTGCCCGGGACGAGCAGCGCCAGCGACAGGTAGTTGCGTGAGTTGAGCGGCAGGGTTTCAATCTGCTGTCTCGTCACGACCCCGGCAATCTCCGCCTGCGTCGTGTCGACCACCGGCGCTTCGCCCCGGATGGTGATGGTCTCGGCGAGAGTCTGGATCTGCATGACGAAGTCGTGGCGCAGACCGAGACCGATCGTCATCACCGTGTCGGAGACTTCCTGGGTGGCGAAGCCGGCCAGCTCGGCCGAGAGCGTGTAGCGTCCGGGCTGCAGCGCCTGAAACACATACCGACCGTCGCCTTCGGTCACGATCGTGCGGGTGACGCCGGTCTCTTGATTGCGGACGGTCAGGCTGACGCCGGGCAGCACGCCGCCCTGCGCGTCGCGCACCGTGCCTTCGATCTGGCCGGAGCCTCCCTGACCATGCACGGCAGCAGCACACAACACCAGCGCCAACAGGGTGACAGCGACAACCTTCGGACCGCGGCACGTCCTGCTCATGGAGCCCCCTATCGATTGACACACCTGCGTCGCGATGGTGCGCTGCAGACTATCGGGGCGCAATCGTGGCGTCAAATTCATAAATCTACTTTTTCCATGAGGCCGAAATCGGCCGGCCTGAAGGCCGGCCGCTACGAAGAGCGCGTATCATTCCCAACCGTGTTCACGCGACTCAGACTTCGAACGACGGTGATGGTGATCGCGGTCCTTCTGATGGCGGTCGTCGGCGATGCGGATACCTACGTCAGACAGCCGGGAGTGGACGTAGTCCACTACGTGTTTCGCCTCACGCTCGACGACCATTCGAATCGGATCGCCGGCGAGGCGACCATCACGTTCCGGTTGGCCGAAGGCGTCGGCGAGATCGCGCTCGACCTGGCCTCAATGGCGGACGCCAAGGGGATGACGGTATCGGCCGTCACCATTGGAGGCCGTGCCGTCGCCTTTACACACGCGGCCGATCGATTGCACCTCCCACTATCGTCCGCGGCACGGTCTGGCGACGAGCTGCAGGCGGTCGTGACCTACGGCGGCGTTCCTGCGGACGGACTTCGTCTGATCCAGAACATCCACGGCGAACGGACGATGTTCAGCGAGAACTGGCCGAATCGCGCACGACAGTGGCTGCCGATGATTGACCATCCCTACGACAAGGCCACCGGTGAGTTCGTCGTGACCGCCCCGGCGCATTACCAGGTCGTCGCGAACGGGCTGCTCGTGGAAGAACTGGATCTCGCCGGAGGCGTGCGGCGCACCCACTGGAAGCAGTCGGTGCCGATTGCCTCATGGCTGTTCGCCCTTGGCGTGGCGCGATTCACCGTGCATCACTACGACACCGTGCGGGGAGTCCCGCAGCAGGTGTGGGTCTTTCCACAAGACCGCGACCGCGGGTATCAGATCTTCGAGCTCACCGGACGGAGGGCGTTCGAGTTCTTCAGCGATTGGATTGGACCCTATCCGTACGAAAAGCTCGCTCACGTGCAGGCCGCAGGCATCGGCGGCGGCACGGAACACGCGTCGGCCATCTTCTACGGAGAGAAGGGCGTCGCGAGCGGGCGCGCGCCGGTCGTGCACGAGGTCGCACACCAGTGGTGGGGGAATGCCGTCACCGAAACGGATTGGGACGATGTCTGGCTGAGTGAGGGATTCGCCACCTACTTCACGCACCTGTACACCGAACAGTTCGACGGGCGCGACGCTTTCGTGCGCAATCTGCGCGCGGACATCCAGACCATCGCCTCAGCGCAACGCGCCGCCCCGGACCAGCCGATCGTCCACCGGAACCTGTCAGACATGAGCAAAGTGCTCAATCGCCTGGTCTACCAGAAGGCCGGATGGGTCCTGCACATGCTGCGCGGCACGATCGGCAGCGAGAAGTTCTGGACGGGCATTCGCGACTACTACCGGCGCTATCGCGATCGAAACGCGTCGAGGGACGACTTCCGGCAGGTCATGGAACAGGCCGCCGGAACCTCATTGTCGTGGTTTTTCGAGCAGTGGTTGACGCGTCCGGGCATGCCGTCGCTGAGTGGCGGGTGGCGGTATGATGCCGGCGCTCAACAGCTGCAGATCGAGATCGCGCAGATCCAGGGCGGGCCGGCGTTCCGGATTCCGCTCGACATTGCGATCGCGGGTACGACGGGGCAGGCGCGCATCGAGCGGGTCCAACTGATCGAGAGCACAGGTCGGTTCACCTTTGGCGTGGATGCCGAGCCGGCGTCGGTGTCGCTGGATCCCGACACATGGGTGCTCATGCAGGCGGAATTCGTCAGGCGCTGACAAGGGAGTCAGAATGCACCTCAGACTCATCGGGTGGATCACCGCCAGCGTGATGCTGTTCGCGGGCACTGCGGCGCGAGCGCAGTACTACCAAACCGACTTTCCCGCGGAGGAGTTTCGCAGCCGCCAGGCACGTGTCCTCGAACAGATCGGCGCGACCGCGGTCGCGGTCGTCCAGGGAATGCCGCAAACGGAAGGCTTCACCCTGCCTCGTCAGCACAACACCTTCTACTACCTGTCCGGCATCGAGACGTCCGGCGCGTACCTGTTGCTGGATGGCCGCACCCGGAAGGTGACGATCTATCTGCCGGCTCGCAACCCGCGGCTCGAAGCGGCCGAAGGCCGTGTCCTTTCGGCCGAAGATGCCGAGCTCGTCACGCGGATCTCGGGAGCCGATCAGGTACTCCCGCTCCAGCAGATGGCTGAGACGAGCTGGCCCTTGATTGGCACGGGGGCGCCGGCATCGGGGGCGGGCGGACGCAATCAGCCGCCCGCCGTGATCTTCGCCGAGCTCAGCCCGGCCGAGAATCAAGGGCAGAGCCGCGGCGAGCTCGTGGCAGCGGAAACCGCGCGCGTCAACGACCCGTGGGACGGGACGGGAACGCGTCAGCGCCGGTTCGTGGAGCTGCTGCGAGCGCGTCATCCACGCGCCGACGTCCGGAACCTCAATCCCATCCTCGACGACATGCGCAGCGTCAAGAGTCCGCGCGAGATCGCCATGATCCGACGTGCCTCGCAGATTGCCGGCCTCGGACTGATGGAAGCGATGCGCAGCACCGAGCCCGGCGTCACCGAGTATCAACTCGACGCGGCGGCACGCTATGTCTTTCTCGTCAACGACGCACGGCTCGAGGGCTATCGCTCCATTACGGCCAGTGGGACCGAGAACATCAACAACATGCACTACTTCCGCAACACCTCGACGCTCCGGGATGGCGACCTGGTGTTGATGGACTTCGCCCCGGACTACCGCTACTACGTCAGCGACATCGGGCGCGTGTGGCCCGTCAACGGCAAGTACAGCCCACAGCAACGCGAACTGCTGCAGTTCGTGCTCGAGTTCCACAAAGCCGTGCTCTCACGCATTCGGCCCGGCGTGACCTCGGCACAGATTCACGAGGAAGCGAAGCAGGCGATGGTCCCTGTGCTGGCGAACACGCAGTTCTCGAAGCCGGCCTATGCAGAAGCGGCGCGCACGCTCGTCGAGACGGGCGGCGGCGTGTTCTCGCACACCGTCGGCATGGCCGTGCACGACGTTGGCAGCTACCGCTCCGGGCCTCTCAGGCCGGGGCAGGTGTTCTCGATCGATCCACAGCTGCGGGTCCGAGAGGAGAACCTCTATCTGCGCTTCGAAGACACCGTCGTCGTGACCGAGACCGGCGTCGAGAACTTCACGGACTTCATCCCGATGGAGCTCGATGACATGGAACGAACGGTGCTTCAAAAAGGGATCGTTCAGCAGGTGCCGCCCGTCCCAGGGACGGCGATCCAACGCGGAACCCGCGCGCGCTGAGACTCTGCAGGCATTAGAAAAACTCACATGGCCATCAACGAGGAAAGGATTGATCGGGAGTTCCTCCACCACTAAGCTGTGCACGCGCTAGTGATGGTGTGATCGAAGAGACAACGACAAAACAAATCTAAAACGGAAGAAGACGATGAATACGATCGGTCCCTCCTTCGTTCTCATCGTGGCCAGTCTCTGCGGGCTCCTGGTCGGACGAGTAGATGCGCAGGTGCGCACGGCCGGCCAGATCGTCGGGACGGTGAAAGACCAGACGGGGGCGGTCGTGCCCGACGCGGAGATCGAGATTCGCGATCTGGGCACCGGCCTCACGGCGCAGGCCCGCAGCGCGCGCGACGGCGCGTTCGTGTTCCCCAACCTGCAGCCCGGCCGCTACATGGTGACGGTGGCGGCCGGCGGCTTCGAGTCCGCGGTCATCGACAGCGTCACCGTTCAGACCGGACGCTCCGCCGACGTCGAGGTCCGCGTCGCCGTGGCCGGTTTTCAAGAGGAAGTGCAGGTCCAGGGCCGCACGGCCGTCATCGAGAGCACCTCGACGACCATCTCCAGCACCGTCGAGGCCGCGCAGATTGCGAAAGTGCCGGTCGGCGGGCGCAGCACGCTGGTGTTCGCGATGCTGATCCCCGGCGCGCAGCAGAGCGCCAGCCGCACGCCGGGCACCACCTCGCCGGCCGCGCGCAACAGCCACATCAACGGGCTGCCAGGCGGCGCCGTCAACATCACCCTCGACGGCGTCAACAACAACTCGGCGCGCTTCCGGTCCGGAGGCACCAGCATCTTCACGTTCGCGCCGACGCGGCTGGGCGCGATGGAAGAGGTGACGGTATCGACCGCCGGCCTGACCGCCGACGCCGGCGCGCAAGGCGCGGTGCAGATCCAGTTCGTCACCAAACGCGGCAGCAACGCGTTCCGCGGGCAGATCTTCGATGAGTTCCAGAGCGACACGCTGAACGCCAACACGCCGGTGAACAACGCGCGCAACCTGCCCAAGCCGAAGCTGCGCCAGCACGAGTTCGGGTTCAACCTGGGCGGACCAATCCTGCGCAACCGGCTGTTCTTCTTCGGCAACTACGAACAGATCCACCAACCTGGTGAAACGACGCTGACACGGACCGTGCTGACGCGCGAGGCGCAGCAGGGCATCTTCCGCTACGTCGCGACGGATGGATCCACCCGCGCGGTCAACCTGCTCGAGATCGCGGCCGCCAACGGCTTCCCGGGCACGATCAGTCAGTTCACCGCCGACCAATTCGCCGCGATCAACGCCACGCTCGGCGGCGGCACGCTGGCGTCGCGCGATCTGTTCCGCGACAATCTCGGCTTCATCAACACGATCCAGCCGCTCGTCAACATCTACCCGACCGCGCGCGTGGACTTTCAGGTCAGCCAGGGGTTAGCGGTGCGTGGCGTGCTCAACCAGCACTGGCGCGATCTCGCGCAGAACCCACAGTTCCCAGGGCTGGAACGGCTCGGCGGGTTCGACTCCAACTACTACATCCTCTCCACCGGCGCGGACTGGACGATTCGTCAGAATCTGTTCAGTCAAATCAGCGTTGGCTGGCAGAACAGCCGTGAGCTCTACGACAAGACCAACACGCTCGATCGCTACGAGGCAGCCGGCATGCGGCGTGTCATCGGTCAAGGTGCGGCCAACAACGCTAGCTTGCCGCTGGAGTTGACCTCGCCGTATCTGATCGGCGCCATCGCGAACGCCAACAACAACCCGGTGTTCAACATCTCGAACACGTTCACTTGGTTGAAGGGGAGTCACACGTTCACGCTCGGCGGCACGTTCCGCCGGACCACCACGTGGCGCATCGCCGGCGGCGAGCCGGACTTCTACAACCTGGGCATAGCCTCCGCCGACCCGGCGTCGGGCATCTTCAACGCGACGACCATTCCCGGGCTTCGCCCGGCGGACCTGGCCAACGCGCAGGGGCTCTACGCTTACCTGAGCGGCCGCATCAGCACCATCTCGGGCTTGCGGCAGATCGACGAGGACACCAAGCAGTACGGGCCGTTCCAGGGCACGTTCAGGACCGCGCACAACGTCGGCGGGTTGTACGTCCAGGACTCGTTCCGCTGGAAGCCGTCGGTGACGCTCAACTACGGGCTGCGCTGGGAGCTGACCGGGGCGATGCACAACACCAACGACGTCTACACCAGCCCGACGATCGAGCACCTGAAGGGCCCATCGGCGGAACCGTTCCGACCCGGCGTGCTGGACGGCGTCCTGGATCCGCAGATCTTCCAGCAGTCGCATCCGTACAAGGCCGATCTCTTCAACTTCGCGCCCAACGTGGGGGCGGCGTGGAGCCTCGAGCCGAAGAACGGATTCTGGGGCAAGCTGCTCGGACGAAGCGTGCTGCGCGGCAACTTCGGCATGAACTACTTCGACGAAGGCACGGTGACGTTCGAGACGGCGGCGGGCGGCAGTCCGGGCCGCACGCAGACGGTCTCGCTCAACCCCGGCGACCCCGGCTTCGTGCCGGGCGGATTGAGCCTCACCTCGCCGACGCCGTCGCTGCCGGCGCTGCCGGGCGAGTTCCGCTTCCCGATGTCGCAGGGCCAGTTCACGTTCACGAGCCCGCTGAGAACCGTCGATCCCAATATCAAGACGCCGTACATCTACAACTGGAGCATCGGCTGGCAGCGCGAGCTGTGGGCGGATGCCGCCGTCGAGGTGCGCTATCTCGGCAACGCCGGCCGCAATCTCTGGCGCGCTTACAACCTGAACGAGGTGAACGTCTTCGAGAACGGCTTCCTCGATGAGTTCAGGGCCGCGCAGCGCAACCTCGCGATCAACGCCGCCAACGGCCGCACCGGCTTCGCCAACACCGGCCTGCCCGGGCAGAGCGCGCTGCCGATGTTCGACGCGGCGTTCGGCGCGCGCGGTGGTCAGGCAGCGCTGCCCACTGGGAGCGGCTACACCAACGGCACGTTCGTCACGCTCTTGCAGCAAGGCCAGGCCGGTCGCCTCGCGAATACGCTCGCGGGGAATGCGATCTACCTGTGTCGCATGGTCGGCAACAACCTGTCGCCGTGCTCGGGCTTGGGCTACTCCGCGCCCGGTGTCTATCCCATCAACCTGTTTCAGATGAACCCGTACGCCGCGGGCCAGGTGGCCCGGGTGCTCACCGACGAGGCCAGGTCGCGGTACGACTCGCTGCAGGTGCAGTTCCGGCAGCGGATTCGTGGCGGGCTGAGCCTCACGGCCAACTACAGCTACGGCCACGCCCGCACCGATCGCTTCGTGGACAATCCCGACGTGGTGGCCGACTACCACACGTTGCGCGACAAGGCTCTCAACTGGGGACCTGACATCTTCGACGTGCGGAGCTCGTTCGCGGGCTACTGGACCTACGAGCTGCCGTTCGGTCGCGGCCGGCATTTCAATATCGACAACGCGCTGCTCGATCACCTGCTGGGTGGCTGGGCGTTCTCGGGCGTCCTGCGCCTGCAGACAGGCCGCCCGTTCCAGCTCACCAGCGATCGCTGGACCGTCAACCAGAACAGCGCCGGCGTCGTCCTCAACGGCGTCACGGCCAAAGAGCTGCAGAAGTTGGTCAAGGTCTCGCCGGCCCCGAACGGCAACGTCTACTTCCTCGATCCCAAGTTGATCGGACCCGACGGGCGGGCGAATCCGCAGTACCTCTCCGTGCCCACCGAGCCCGGCGCGCTCGGCGAGTTCGTCTATCTGTACGGACCGAAGCTGTTCGATATCGACTTCCGCCTGGGCAAGCGGATCAACCTCGGGCAGAACCTGAACTTCAACTTCGAAACGCTGCTATTGAGCGCCTTCAACAACGCGAGCTGGCTGGTGGGCAATGCCGCGCTTGCTACCGGCGCCACCTTGAATATCGAGTCGACGACCTTTGGGCAGACGGCAATCATGGGCGCGGGCCCGCGGGCCGTCGTGCTGCGCGTGCAAGTGAATTTCTAACCGAATCGGGGCAATCTCCCGACGGTACGTAGCGCAGGCCTTCAGGCCTGCCAGAACAAAGTAGCGTCAACCTTCAGGCTGCCGGGGCTCGTAAGGCAGGCCTAAAGGCCTGCGCTACGTACTGATAGCGAGTTACAGGGGAGGTCGATATGTGCCGGACCTTACGTGGATGGATGGCCGTCGCGGCGGCGAGCCTCGTGCTCGGGGCCGCGAGCGCCGGGGCGCAGGGGACTGCGGCCGACTACGATCGCGCGCTGGGGCTTCGTGAACGGTGGCAGTACCTGACCGAGAACCTCCCCGACCCCGCGGTCTGGATCGAGAACACCTCGCGCTTCCACTATCGGAAGACCGTGCGCGGCGGGTTTCAGTTCGTGGTCGTGGATGCCGAGACGCGCCAGAAGCGACCGGCATTCGATCACGAGCGGCTGGCGGCCGGGCTTTCGAAGCTCCTCGGCGAGCCGGTCACCGCGCTTCGGCTGCCGTTCGCCAGTTTCCGTTTCGTCGATGCCGAGCGATCGATCGAGATGAACTCGAGCGGTCGCGCCTGGACGTGCCGGGTGTCGGACTACGAGTGCACGACACGAGACCCGCGCGCGGGGCGCCAGCCTCGCAGTTTCGGCACGGTCCGCGATCTCGAGGTGCCGGCTGACAATCGCCCCAAGCCGTCGCCCAACGGTCAGTTCGAGGCGTACGTCCTCAACCACAACGTCGCCGTGCGGGAGCGTGCGACGAAAAAGGTCACAGTGCTCAGCACCGACGGCTCGGAAGGCAACTTCTACGATCCCGAATCGATCGCCTGGTCGCCCGACTCGACGAAGCTGGCGGCGTACCGCGTCAGGCCGGGTCATCGGCGCCTCGTGCACTACATCGACACTGCGCCCGACGATCAGGTGCAGCCGAAGCACTTCACGCAGCTCTACGCCAAGCCGGGCGACGTGGTTGACCTGGATCAGCCGGTGCTCTTCCACCTGCAGCCGGCTCGGCAGCTCACCATCGCGAACGATCTCTTTCCGAACCCCTTGACTCTGTCGCGACTGGAGTGGCGCAAGGACGGCCGCACCATCGTGTTCGAGTACAACCAGCGCGGGCACCAGGTGTATCGCGTCGTCGAAGTCGACGCCGCGTCCGGCCGACCGCGTGTCGTCATCTCCGAAGAACCGAAGACCTTCGTCGGCGGACGCCTGTTCCGCCACGAGGTGAACAACGACGGCAAGGAGATCGTCTGGCAATCGGAGCGCGACGGTTGGGATCATCTCTATTTGATCGACGGTGTCACGGGCCAGGTGAAGAACCAGATTACGAAGGGCGAATGGGTGGTGCGGGACGTCGCCAAGGTCGACACCGAGAAGCGGCAGATCGTGTTCGCCGCAAGCGGCATGCAGCCCGGTAAGGACCCATACCTGGTCCACTACTACCGAATCAACTTCGACGGCTCTGGCCTGACCCCGCTGACGCAGGCCGACGCGCATCACGACGTGGCGTTCTCTGCCGATATGAGCTACTACGTCGACACCTACTCGCGCGTCGATGTCCCGACCGTCTCGGAGCTGCGGCGGACCAGCGATGGATCGGTGGTGATGGAGTTGGAGCGCGGCGACATCTCGGCGCTGGTGGCGGCCGGTTTCAAAGTGCCCGAGGTGTTCACGGCCAAGGCCCGCGACGGCAAGACGGACGTCTGGGGTGTGATCGTGCGGCCGACGAATTTCGATCCGTCGAAGAAGTATCCGGTCATCGAGAACATCTACGCCGGGCCGCATGGGTCGTTCGTGCCGAAGACGTTCTGGCCCTTCGGTCCGCATTCCTCGGGCGACAAGGTGATGGGGATGCAGGCGCAAGCCGAGGTCGGCTTCATCGTCGCGCAGATGGACGGCATGGGGACGTTCAATCGCTCCAAGGCGTTTCACGACGTCGCCTGGAAGCGGGTGGGAGATGCCGGTTTCCCCGATCGCATCTTGTGGCACCAGGCGGTCGCCGCCAAGTATCCGTACTACGACATCACACGCGTGGGCATCTACGGCGGATCGGCCGGCGGCCAGAACTCGACCGGCGGCTTGCTCTTTCACCCTGACTTCTACGACGTCGCTGTCTCGTATAACGGGTGCCATGACAACCGCATGGACAAGATCGGCTGGAACGAGCGCTGGATGGGATGGCCGATCGACGAGAGCTACGCCGAGTCGTCGAACGTCGACAACGCCTGGCGGTTGAAGGGCAAGCTGCTGCTCGTGCTGGGAGAGCTCGATCAGAACGTCGATCCGGCGTCGACCATGCAAGTGGTGAGTGCGCTCATCAAAGCCAACAAGATGTTCGATCTCTTGGTGATCCCGGGAGGCGAGCACGGCGCCGGTCGGACCAACGGGCCGGTCGAGTACGGATCGCGGAAGCAGTACGACTTCTTCGTTCGCCATCTCCTGCAAGCGCAGCCGCCTGACTGGAACCAGTCGCTCACGGCCGCCGCGACCGCCGGCGCGCGATGACGCGCGAGAGCGCGGGCTGGAACCCCTTGCGCGTCTGCGCCATCACGCTGACGGCCGTCCTCCTTGCCATCCTGGCGAGGTCGACGCCCGCGGCTCAGTCCACGCCGAGCGGCACACAGGTGCGCACCGAGCAGTGGGGCACGCTGGGCATCGACGTGCAGGAGCTCGTGCTGGACAACGGGTTCCGCATCGTCCTGGTCCGAGACCATCGCCAGCCGAGAGTGGCCGCGTCGTTGTGGTACCGGTTCGGCGGGCTTCAGGAGCACCACGGCGAGCACGGCGCGGCACATTTTCTGGAGCACGCGATTCACCAGGGTACGACGACGGTCGGGATCAAGGATTGGGAGGCCGACCGGAAGCTGCAGCAGGCGATCTACGACGCCGAGCAGGAGTTGCTTGCGGAGCGCAACACTGAGCGGAATCGGCTGCGCGAGCGCGACGTGTTCTTCGACGAAGGGGAGTGGCCGACGACCGAGAGGATCGAGCGGTTGCGTCAGGGGCTGTACGAACTGGAGGACGAGCAGTCGAAGAACCGGATCTTCTGGGAGGAGTACAACTGGTATCGACGACATGGCGGAATCATGCGTCACACCGATCCCGTGCCGGCGAACACCGGCAACGAGCTCATGCGGATTGAAGTGGATCTGCCGAAGGAGCGCATCGAGCTCTTCTTCCGACTCGAGGCCGATCGGATGGTCAACGCGGTGTTTCGAGGCTGGGAGGCGCAGCGGTACACGGTGCTCGAGCAGTTCTTCGTGCTCCAGCGGCACGAGAGCGGCCGCTTCTCCGAGGCGCTCAATGGCGTGACCGGCATCGCCCATCCGATCTACTTCCATCCGGGTGGCCACCTGCGCGACTTCGCGTACTACAATCGCGAGAGCATGCTGCGCATGTACGATGCGTTCATCGTCCCGAACAACGCGACGCTGGCGCTCGTGGGTGATGTGACGATCGACGAGGTGCGACCGCTCGCCGAGACGTACTTCGGGCGCGTGGCGCGCGGAGCGGCGCCTCCGGCCACGATGGACGTCGAAGTCGAGCCTCCGCCAGGCGGGAGCGTGCGGCTCGACTGGCTCGAGCCGGTCGAGCCCCAGCTGATCGTGCGATACCGCATTCCAGGCATCGGCCATCCCGATCGACCGGCGTTCGATGTGATGACGAGGCTGCTGCGTGGGCCTGCGGGTTTGCTGGCGGCCGCGCAGGCTGGGCCTTCACGCGGAGCCGACTGGCAGGCATCGGCGTCGCAATCGGGCTCGCCCAACACGCTGAACCTGCAGGTCCGGGCGCGGCGAGACGAAGATCTCGAGCCGCTCGAACGAGCCGCCCACGAAGCGATCGATCGGCTGCGGCGAGGCGCAATCGACGAGCAGCAGGTCGCGCGCGTGCAGCGCGAGCTCGCGCTGGAATGGGAGCTGCTGCGCGCCGAGCGCGGCAGCCTGGCCTCGCAGATCGGATTGTTCGCCGTCGCCGACGAGTGGCGCACCCTGCAGACGTTCTACGATGCAAGACGCCGCACGACCGCGAATGAGATCCGGCGCGTCGCAGAACGGTATCTCGTTCCGTGGAATCAGGTGACTGCGACGACGCGCCGGAGTCCACAACCGCGCGCGGAGGGTACGACCACGACCGCGCGTGGTGCCACCGAACGGAAGGACGGGCCACGGTGATCGCCGCGCTTCGTATTCTGAGCGCCCTGGCGATGCTCGCCGGTTCAGCGGCATGCGGGAACCAGGTCGTTCGGGACGAAGAGTTCCTTCCCGGCCGCTCGAGGCCCCTACTGAAGCACGAATGGGCTCACCCGCGAGACCTCGCACTCGGCACGAACCACGTTGTCTCACCGGATGCGCAGGCCGCGATGGTGGTGACCTCCTCGGGGCTGCGCGCGTATGTCGTTCCTGCCGCGGAGGATGGCGTCGTGCAGATCGTGGCGGCGCTGGCGATCGGGCGCACGCGCGAACAGCCGAACGAAGTTGGAGTGTCTGAGCTCGTGTCACGCCTGCTCTCGAACCAGGTGAACGAGCGGCTGGGACCGGGGTTCACGGGCCGATTCCAGACCGACCAGGATGCCGATCTGACCCGCCTGTCGCTGCAGGTGCTGGCCGACGACTGGCGCGCCGGGGTCGCCGCGGTCGTGAGCACGCTGAAGCAGGTTCGACTCGACGCTGCTGCGATCGCGTCGTACCGGACCGGACCGGGCTACGCGCCCCAGACGCGCGGCCTCGGCGGTGCCCAGTTCCGTCCCGCCATCGAGCTCGCCCGCCTTGTCGCGAACCATCCCGTGGCTCCGCCGCCTCCTGGCCTCTCCCTGCCGCGAACGGCGGTTGCCAGCATGGTGTCTCGCACCCTGCGGCCCGCCCAGGTCGTGCTCGGCATCGGCGGAGGCGTGGCCCGCGCGGAGGTACAACGAGAGCTCGAATTGCTGACGGCTGATTGGGATCGCGGCACGGAGGCTGCGGCAGGCGCAGCGTCAGCGACCGGCGTTGCGAAGATGACCGTCGAACGTGTCCGCACTTTCGACGAGCCCGGGCTGACGACGTGGGTCGCACTCGGGCATCCGATGCCGCCGATCGCGCCCGGGCACGAAGCCGCCGTCGCCGTCATGACCGACGTCGTGAACGTACGGTTGAACATCGTGGCGCGAGAGATTCGCGGGCTCGCCAATCAGGTGGTGCTGCAGGTTCCCGCGACCACGCGTCACGGTGGACTGCTTCACGTCCGCACGGGCGCGCGCGCGGAGTCGATTGCACCGCTCCTCTATTACTCGCGACGGGAGCTGTCACGTATTCGAGAAGACGATGGGCTGCCGACGGCCGACGAGCTCGAGCAGGTCAAGGGCGGGCTGGTCCTCGGCAAGTGGCAGGGATCGTTGGACGGCGCGCGTGCGGCGAGCGCGACCTACGCGATCGAGGCCGTGCGCTACGGCTCGCTCGATCGTCTGACGAGATGGCCAGATGCCGTGCGCGCGGTGACCGCGGAGGACGTGAGAACCGTGGCCCGGACATATGTGCATCCCGGCGAGCTGGGAGCGGTGATCATCGGTCCGCTCGAGGCCGTCCGGAACGCCCGGCATCCGCGCTGGCCCAAGGCATTGGACGAGGTCCTGCCGTCGCCGCAACCGACGCTGTCGGATGGGGCCGCTTCACCCCTCGACTTCGCTCGTCCCTCGACTCAGCTCGGGACGACCCTGAGCGATCGTCGACGAGCGGTGACGAGATGAAGCAGAACAGAAGAGGGTTGAAGGCTATGCAGCTGTTCAGGCTCGCGCTTCCGCTGGTGACGCTGCTCGGAGTGTTCGGCTCGGCGCCGAGCGCGGGGCAGGCACCCGCGACTGGTGCCGTCCCGCTTGGCGGACTCTCCTGGCGCAGCATCGGACCGGCGATGTTTGCCGGCCGCGTGGCCGATATCGCTGGTGTCCCCGGGAAACCCGACGTGCTCTACGTTGGTACTGCCTCCTCGGGCCTGTACAAATCGACCAATGGCGGGGTGACCTTCGATCCTGTCTTCGAATCCGGCAACACCCTCTCGATCGGCGCCATTGCCGTGCAGCCAGACAATCCGGACGTGGTGTACGTCGGCACCGGCGAAGGGGCCGTGCGGAACAGCATCTCCTTCGGAGACGGCATCTACAAGACCGCGGATGGCGGCAAGACGTGGCAGCACCTCGGGCTCACCGAGAGCGAGCGCTTCTCGCGCGTCGTGATTCATCCGACGGACCCTCGAATCGTGATCGCCGCGGCCATGGGGCGCGCGTTCGGACCGAACCAGGAGCGCGGCATCTATCGCTCGACCGATGGTGGCGCAACCTGGCAGCGAACGCTCTTCGTCAACGAGACGACCGGCGCGAGCGATGTCGCCATCGATCCGCAAGACCCGACGATCGTCTACGCCGGCATGTACGACTACCTGCGACAACCCTGGTTCTTTCGGAGCGGGGGGCCTGGCAGCGGCATGTACCGGTCGACCGACGGCGGGGCGACATGGGTAAAGCTGACCGATCCGGCGTTGAAGAACGGCCTGCCCGGCGCGCGGCTGATCGGGCGGGTGGGCATGAGCATCCATTACAACAACCCTGCGGTCGTGTACGCGCTGATCGAATCGCAGGAACAGGGCGAGCTGTGGCGATCGAACGATCGCGGCAAGACCTGGGCGATGGTCAGCGACGACCGGCGCATCAACAACCGGCCGTTCTACTACACCCAGGTCCGCGCAGATCCGGTCGACCCCAACCGTGTCTACACGCTCGCCGGCTCCTTCAACATGTCGACCGACGGCGGCCGGACCTTCGGTCCGAGCGGTGGCCGCATGTTCGGCGACCACCACGCGCTCTGGATCGATCCAGCCAATCCAAGGCGATTGCTTTCGGGCACCGACGGCGGCTTCTTCATCTCGAACGACTACGGCGCGAACTGGGACTTCGTCAACAACATGCCGATGGCGCAGGCCTATCACGTCGGCATCGATATGGCCGAGCCCTACCACGTCCTCGGCGGGTTTCAGGATCACGAGATCTGGCGCGGCCCCAACGAGAAATGGAACCAGGTGGGCGTCCGCGAAGGGGATTGGACGCGCCTGCGCTATATGGCCGACGGGATGTACACGATCCCCGACCCGCGCGATCCGAACGTCATTTACTACAACGGTCACTTCGGCGACCTCACCCGGCTCGATATGCGGACCCAGGAGGAACGCTACATCCAGCCGTATCCGCCGGGACCGGCCGGCGGCGGGGCCGTGCTCGAGAAGTACCGGTTCAACTGGAACTCTCCGGTGCACATGTCGCCGACGAACCCGGACGTCCTGTACTACGGTGGCAACGTCCTGTTCAAGACGACCGATCGCGGCGAGACCTGGACGGTGATCAGTCCTGACCTGACGACGAACGATCCCGATAAGCAGAAGCCCAGCGGTGGTCCCATCAGCGACGACAACACCCGCGCGGAGTTTCATTGCACGATCATCGCGATCGCCGAGAGCCCTCGCGACCCCAACGTGATTTGGGCAGGGACTGACGATGGCAACGTGCAGGTGACGCGCGATGGAGGCAGGACGTGGACGAACGTCGCCCCGGCTATCACGGGCGCGCCGACGTTCTCGTGGGTGTCCTCGGTGGTCGCGTCAGCCGCCGACGCGGGCACGGCCTACGTCACCGTCGATCAGCATCGTCTCGACGATTTCGCGCCGTATGTCTTCCGCACGACGGACTACGGTCGCACGTGGACGAAGGTTGTCACAGGGCTGCGCGGCTACGCACACATCGTACTAGAGGATCCGAAGACGCCGAACCTGTTGTACGTCGGGACCGAGCTTGGTGTCTTCGCGTCGTTCGATCGCGGCACCACGTGGGTTGATCTACGCCTCGGGCTGCCGCCGCTCGCGGTCGTGGACATGAAGGTGCACCCGCGCGACAACGACCTGGTGATCGCGACGCATGCGCGCGGTTTCTACATCCTGGATGACATCACACCGCTGCAACAGCTCGCGCAGGCGAACCAGCGGATGACGGACGTCACCCTGTTTCCGCCGATGCCTGCCGTTCGCTATATCCCGGCCAGCGACACCAGCGTGCTGGGCAACCGCGTCTGGGTCGCGCGCAATCAGCCGTACGGCGCCATCCTCAACTACTACGTGCCGCAGCCCGATCCGTCCGGGGTCGCCTTGGCCATCGTCGACGCGAGCGGAAGGACGGTTCTCGCGTTCAATGGCCCTGCGGTCGCCGGTCTCAATCGCGCGGTCTGGAATCTGAGCGAGGCGTCCGCCTGTTCGAGCGAGACGCCGACGACAGCGTCAGGGGCGGGCCGAGGAAGACGACGACTGGGAGCGGTGGGGACATGGGTTCGCGCGATCCCGGGGCAGTACACCGTTCGATTGACAGCGCTCGGACGGACCGTGGAGCAGCCGGTCACCGTGCGGATGGATCCGCGGATCCACACGACGGCCGAGGAGTGGGACACGTGGCAGCGCGCGGCTCGCACGATCGAGCGGACCGACTGCACGCTGGAGCGAGCGGCCAGCGAGATCGGCGCCATCGAGCGTCAGCTGGGTGAGCTGGAATCGCGCGGCGATACCACGATGAAGGCGCGCATCGACGCCGTGCGCCGCGAGCTGCGGCCGCTCGACTTGAAGCTGCGCGGCGACCCGCGCGATCCCGACCACGTCAATCTGCCGGGACGCATCAACTGGTTGACGATACAACTAGGGAACTACAGCGGTCGTCCCACCGCCGCGCAACTGGAGTGGATTGCGATCTACAACAAGCAGGCGGAGGAGGCGGTGGCGTCGCTCGATGCCCTCAGGCGCGGCAGCCTGGCGCGCGTGCTGGGCCGGACCGAGGCCGGGCGCTAGTTGCTTGGGGAGTGAGTTGCGAAATTACCGTGGTGTACGTAGCGCAGGCCTTCAGGCCTGCCAAAGGTCGTTCGTGCGGTAGGCTCTCGTTGTGAGGGCAGGCCTAAAGGCCTGCGCTACGTACAACTTCAACGGACGACCTCGGTGCGCTCGTTCCGACGTCGACATCAACTCCACGACGTTCGGTCAGACGAGCGTGGCCGGTCTGCCGCGCAACGTGCAGATCCGCGTCAAGGTCAGCTTCTAGAGAGCCGGCTCACGGTCAGGGTGTGCTCGCGGTCCACTCGAAGACGTACTGCACGTCTCCCGGGGAGAAGTGGTAGGTCCAGATGTCCGTGGCGGTGAGGCGGTGGCCCTCCTCTGTGAATCGCCCCGCCACCCTCCCTTCGAACGTCCCGCTCAGCGTCGTGCCGTCCGGGCAGGTGTGAAAGCCAAGCGGCCAGCTCGGGGTTTCGGCCACGAACTCGTTGGCATCCACGGTTCCGACGTATTCCGGGTAGTCCATCGGATCACCTACCTGAAACCTCACCGCAGCTCCGGCGCGCCCAACCCGCATCGGAGTCGAGACCTGGATGCCGATGCGCTCGCGAGCCACTCGCGCGAAGCACACGTCAGGTCCCGTGACTGCGGTCAGCACCATCGTCAGGCTCCATTCGCGGGATTCGCTACCAGGTGGTGTAGGAGAGGGGGGCGTCGGTACGGGAGTAGGAGTGGCGGCAGTGGGAGATCTGACACGGTCAGCATTGCATCCCGCGCTCGAGAGCGCCAGGACTACCGTGGCTGCCGCCACCGAGCGGCGTGCTGTTGCATGGCTCACACCCTCTAAAACGTCGCAGGCAGGAAACGCGGACAGTCCTGCCCCCAGGGAGTCCCGAAGCGTGAGGGGCCGCCAGTTTCAGCGAGCTCGAAATCGCCTGGCGTTCAAGACGGACAAGCTCGGCCTACGTAGCGCAGGCCTGAAGACCTGCGCTACGTACGTAATTCAGGTTAGTGCGTCACCAGCTCCTGTGCGGCGCTCGACACGACACGCGCACCAGCCGGCGGCGCCTGGACGCCCCGCACCGTGAACCGGTACTGCGCGCCGAGCTTCTTCAGCGACGCCACATCCGGCCGCCCCGTCGCCTTGTCCGGCGGATAGCCGCATTTGCGCTGCCATCCGGCGTAGGCCTTCAGCGTGCGCGGGCCGAAGTGGCCCGGGCCCGACGAGAAGTCGAGTCCCACCGCCTTGGCCAGCGCCTGCTGTACCGTGAGCACGCTGGCGTTGCGTTTGCCCGGGCGGACGTCCGCTGCGTTCACCACGCGCGGGCCCGGCTGCGGCTGGGGACCGGCGGGCGTCGAGAAAAGCTTGGCCTCGGCATTGCGGCGCCGGACCAGGCCCGGCAGCGTCTGGCCGCCGGCCTTGACCCACTTTTTCATCTCCCGTGGCACGTCGCGATAGCGCCGCGCCTTCAGCGCGTCGCGAATGCCCGTCTTCTGCACCGTCCAGCCCGGACCGAGGTTGTAGGTGAAGCTGACGAGCGCGTCGAACTGGTTCTGGTTGAGCGGCACGCGGAGGCCGTTCACCGCGGCCGCCATGCGCCGCGCGTCCTGCTGCAGCAGCTGGTACGCGCGCTCCCGCGAGATCCCTTTCTTGAACTCCGCCGGCTCGTTACCGTTGCAGCGCCCGCGGTGGACCAGATGTCCGATGCCAATCGTGCAGTGGCCGGCCGGGTCGTTATAGAGCTTCGGCCGCAGCCCTTCGAACTCGGCAATCAGCTGCGCGCCGCGCTTGCTCAGGCGCATGGCCCCGGCCGCCGCGCGTCCGCGCGCGAGGGCGCTGACCGTGCGC
>DAINCF010000008.1:0-33967 GCA_036732565.1 Vicinamibacterales bacterium | reverse complement strand
CGATACGCGGCGGCCTGCCTGCGGTGTCTGCCCGGCCGGCGCGAACGCAAACCCGAACGCGCCGCTCAAAGCACCTGTCGTCCCCATGAAACCACGGCGTGTGAGCATGCGCGTGTGGGCCTCCATGCCCGTCGAATCAGCCGTTGTACCGGGCTTGGCGGCCGAGTATCGTCGGGCTGATTGGCGATGTCCTCAGACGGCGAATCAAATGATCTCAATAGTTCTCAGGCGGCTGACGGAAGGGCCGCCCGGGCCGCTGGCCCTATGCTTGCCGCCGTCGTCTTCGCCCATCCAGTGATAGACGGCCGTGCAGCCACCTTTGAAGGTCGATGATCACGTCCGCCGTCGCTGCCCGCGTCAGCGGCTGCCCGGCGGCCTGCAGCAGATCGGCGATGGTCTTCCCATCGAGGGTGGAATCGAAGCGACACCGTGAGAGCGTGAGCATGTGGATCGATGAATCCCGGCGAGACGACGAGCCCGGTCGCGTCGATCCTCCGGGTGGCGTCGACGCGCGACAGGTCGCCGATGCGGTGGATGCGGTCGCCGACGATGCCGATGTCGCTTCGGCACCACGGGTTGCCGCTGCCGTCGACAATCCGACCGCCGCTGATGACGACGTCGTAGCGGACGCTCGTCTCTTGTGCCCGCGAGCCGTCACGAACACCGTCTCCAACAAGGACCGCAGCAATCGTGGAGGCGATGGTCCACCGAACGAGCCGATCGGCTCGGCTCATGCCCTTCCCCCGTCCATGTCTCCACCGCACCATCGATACACGATCAACGCGATCACCTTGGTGGCTTCAACTACCTGTTCGAGCTCGACGAACTCGTTGACCGCATGGGCCTGCGCGATGTCGCCTGGCCCGTAGAGCACCGCAGGAATCTTCGCGTGATTCGTGAACAACCGAAGGTCCGAGCCATAGGTGACGCCTTGCGGCGCCGCGGAGCGCCCGGTGATCGCCGCATGGCAATCGCCGAGCAGACGCACGATCGGCGCATCGGCGTCGGTACTGCCCGACTCGAACTGTCCCTCGAACCACTCGAGCGCCGGCGGATGATCGCGCAGCCACGGGTCGGCGCGCGCGGCCCGCTCGAGAGCCTCCGCGAGCGCGCGCCGCGCCGCCTCAATCGGCTCGCCGGGCAACACGCCGCAACGTCCCTCCACGACCACTTCGTCCGGCACCGTGGAGTGCCACTCTCCGCCACGTATCGTGCCGATGCTGATCGGCGCGACGTTCATGGGATCGACATAGAGCGGATTACGATAGGCGAGGTGTCGGACCCGCTCGAGCTGGTCGAGCGCCACGAGCAGCTGTTGGACCTTGTCGATGGCGCTGACGCCATGCGGTTTCATGCAGGCGTGAACGGACTTGCCGGCGACGCGCAGCCGGAACGTCAAGGCGCCGGATTGGACGATGCAGAGTCGCAACGACGTCGGCTCGAGGATGATCGCCGCGTCGGCGTGATAGTCGTTGACGATCGTGCTCAGCGTACCGACTCCACCACTCTCTTCACCGCTGACGCTCTCGAGCAGAACGTCTTCCGCCAGCTCCACGCCCGAGCGCTGGAGCGCTTCGATCGCGAACACGGCGGCTGAGAGCCCACCCTTCATATCGCACGCGCCACGGCCGTAGAGACGGCCATCGCGAATGAGGCCGCTCCACGGCGACACGTCCCACAACGCTTCGTTTCCGGGCGACACCACATCGAGGTGGCCGTTGAGAATGAGGGATCGCGCCCCACGACCACCGGAACCGCGCGGCGCGCGCCGGCCGCGCCAGCGACCGACGACGTTGACCCGCTGCTCGACCGGGATGTTGTCGTCACAGAAGGCCGGGTGACCGACGAGCTGATCGCGCGCGGAGGAGACCATCCGGACGTCCAGGCCAAGCGCCTCGAGCTTGCCGGCGACGATCGCATGGGCCGGGGCTTCATCTCCCGGGAGGCTCGGGACCTGAACGAGCTGGCGGATGAAGGCGAACAGGTCGTCGCGCAACGCCTCCACGGCGTCCACGATCTCTCTCGTTCGGATGGATGCCTTTGGCATATCTCATTGATTCGCTTGGGGGATACGCTGGGGGCGCTTGCTTCCAGCGCGAGCCCGTCGCATGATGGGCCAAGCGATACACAAGAGTCATCAATCCGGCGCTCAGGCGTTCTCAAATCTTCTTAGATCTGGCGATGGACAGTCATACGGCGCGCGTCTATGAGTTCGGTCCCTTTCGCGTGGATCCGGTCAAGCGCCTGCTCTTCCGCGACGGAACGCCGGTCGCCGTGACCGGGCGGGCCATCGACATTCTCGTCACGCTGATCGAGCATCGCGGCGAAATCGTGGAGAAGGACGCGTTGATGCGGCTGGTGTGGCACGACAGCATCGTGCAGGAGGCCAACCTCAGTCAGAACGTGTTCGTGCTGCGCAAGGTCCTGGGTGAGCGGCCGAGCGATCACCGCTACATCCTGACCGTACCCGGCATCGGGTATCGGTTCGTCGCGGACGTCCGCGCCATCGACGCAGAACCGGCCCGACAGATGCTGCCCGCTGCCGCGCGGCGCAAGATCCGGTCGATTGCCGTGGTGCCGTTTCGCACCGCCGATCGCGCCGATGAGCACTTCGGTCTCGGGCTCGCCGACGCGGTGATCACGCGCCTGAGTGGGCTGCGGCAACTGACCGTGCGGCCCACCGGGGCCACGCGCGCGGCCGATCAAGCGACCGATCCGATCGTGCTCGGCCGGACGCTCGGCGTGGATGCCCTGGTTCTCGGCGCCGTGAAGCGCGCCGGCGATCGCATTCGGGTGACCGTCCAGCTCGTCGCCGTGGCTCACGAAGCCACGCTCTGGGCGCATCAGTTCGACGAAGACCTCACGGATCTGTTCTCGGTCGAGGACTTGATCGCCGATCAGGTGAAAGACGCGCTCGTGCTGGAGCTCACCGACGCCGAGCACACGGCGCTGACCAAGCGCCACACGACGAGCACCGAAGCCTATCAGGCGTATCTCAAAGGACGGTTCTTCTGGAACAAGCGGACCGCCGAGGGCTTTCGGCGCGCCATCGAGTGGTTCGACGAGGCCATCGCCCGCGACCCGAAATACGCCCTTGCCTACGCGGGCATGGCTGACTGCCGCAACCTATTGAGCGTCTACGGCGCCGGCCCGCCGGGCGAAGGCTTCCCGCAGGCGGCGATCGATGCCGCCAAAGCGTTGGAGCTCGACGAGGCGCTGGCCGAGGCGCACGTGGCACTCGCGTACGCCAGCCTCAACTACCACTGGGATTTCAGTGGCGCCGAGCGCGAGTTCCGGCGCGCGCTCGATCTGACGCCCAACTACGCGACGGCGCATCATCTCTACGCGGACCTCCTCACGGCGACCGGCCGCTACGCCGACGCGCTGGCCGAGATTCGCCGCGCCCAGGAGCTCGATCCGGTGTCGCTGATCATCAACACCGACATCGGGTGGGCCCTGCTTCACGCGCGGCAGTACGACGCGGCAATCGAGCAGTTGCAGGAAACGATCGAGCTCGATCCGGGCCTCTGGTACGCACACTGGGTGCTCGGCCTCAACTACGAGCAGAAAGGATCGTACCCGCGCGCTATCGAGGCCTTCCACCAGACGATCGCGCTCAGCCCCGACAACCCATGGGCGGTGGCCGGCCTCGGCCGCGTCCATGCGGCCGTCGGGCGGCGCGCCGACGCACGTCAGGCGCTGGACCATCTGATCACCCTGTCGACGCGGCGCTACGTCTCCCCCTACATCGTCGCCACGGTTCATGCGGCGTTGGGCGACACCGGACGGGCATTCTTCTGTCTCGATCGGGCGTACGACGAGGGGTCGCATTGGTTGATGTACGTCGATGTCGCCCAGCTGCTCGACGGATTGCGCTCCGATCCCCGTTTCGACGATCTCGCGCGTCGCGTTCGACAACGCAGCGAATCGGGGGCGGGATACCGTGCCCACGCGTCCTGAACGAGCCGCGACCTTCTGAACGGGTTCTGCACGCCGCGCGTTCTCAGCTGCGCGCACGCCCTCGCCAGTACCAGTACGCTGGCAGTCCAAGCGCCACGAGCCCGATACCGACGACCGACTCGGCGGGTCTCTCCATCAGCGTGTTCACGACCAGCACCGCGAGGCCGGCGACGAACAACGCGGGTACCAAGGGATAACCCCAGGCGCGGTACGGACGGGGGAGGTCGGGGCGAATGCGTCGCAAGCGAAACACCGCGAGGCCTCCGAGCACGCCGAACACGACCGAGGCGAACGTCACCCAGGTGAACAGCTGGTCGTAGGTGCCCGTCAGCGCGAGCAGGGCCGCCCAGCCGCAGGTCATGGCGAGCGCGACGTGTGGCGTTCGATACCGTGGATGCACGGCCGCCGCGGAGCGGAAGAACAGGCCATCCGCCGCCATCGCAAAGCACGTGCGCGACATCGCGATCACACCCGCCGCGTTGCAGGCGAGCGTGGAGATCACGACGGTCGCTGCGACGAATTGCGCGCCAGCACTGCCCAGCAGGGCGGTGGCGGCCTTCTCGGCGATTCGCTCGACACCCCGAATCTCATCGAGCGGCAGCGCCAGCATATAGGCGATGTTCACCGTGACGTAGATGAGAGCGAGCAGCACGATGCCAATCACCAGGGCGCGCGGCACCGTGCGCCGGGCATCGACGATCTCGCCGGCGCAGAACGGCAGGTAATACCATCCTTCGTACGCCCACATCACGGCAATCATCACGACGCCGAAGGCGCGCAGCGGCGACGCGATGTCCGGCACCACCGGCGTGAGGGTAGGCGTCACCGGATGCAGTGCCAGCGCCACCAGGGGCAAGGCGGCGATGGCGGCGACCTTGACGACGGTCAGCGAGGCTTGCAGCAGATTTCCCACCTTGACGCCGTAGTAGTTGACGAGGCCGAGCGCGAGGATCGAGATCGCCGCCGTGATCTGACCGGCGGAGATGGACCATGAGCCCAGCGGCAACGGGATCGTCGCCAGAATGCGATCGGTGCCGAGTGCCGGCACGAAGTAGCTGAAGTAGGTGGCGAAGCCGACGGCGACGGTGGCGACGCTGCCGGTCAGGATCACCAGCATCGCGGCCCAGCCGAACAGAAACCCGACCAGCGAGCCGTAAGCCTCCTCGAGAAAGACATACAGGCCGCCGGATCGCGGGAACATCGCGCCCATTTCGGCATAGGCGAGCCCGCCACAGAGCGCCAGCACGCCGCCCGCGATCCACGCGAGCAATAACAGCGGCTCGGATGGCAGCGTCTCGGCCATGGTGCCCGGCGTGAGAAAGATCGCCGAGCCAATGACGTTGGTGACGACGAGGGAGGTCGCATCGCGCAGGCCGATGACGCGCACGAGGGCGGCATCGCTCCCCTGCGGTAAGGTCTCAGTGGCCATGGGCGCAGCGGAGCCTATCATGCCTGGAGATCGCGTCGGTTCCGCTCGAAGGTTTCTCACGAAAGTTCCTCATGCTGATGCCGCACGAGGGTTCAGTGCCGCACGAAGGTTCCGACGAGCGTTCCATTCCAGCGACGGTCCGCGCGTCCGTTGGAACCCTCGCATGGAAACAGAACCTCGGCGAGGAGCTTCAGTGACGAACCTTCGTGACGAACGAACCTCCGCACGGAACCTGGTGGGGAACCTCTGCGTGGAACTCCTGTGTGGAACGCGAGTCCAGCCACTCACACCTGATGGCCGTCCTGCCCGCGTATCGACGCCATGACATCGGCGCGCGTCTCAAGTGGGCGCAGCGGGAGCAGGCGCTGACGCGGGGCATCGACTGCATGACGTGGACGTTCGATCCGCTGCATCAGGAACGGTATGTCTCATGCTGTCAGACCGTTCACGAACCGTGGAGCTCGAGAAGCCGCTGTCGTCGAGAACGCTGATCGACGGCGTCCACGCGATGCTCGGGCAGATGAGGGCGTATACGCGGTCATCTAGCCGACCGCCGCGCCGACGAGGGTCCGAGCCGCCTTGGGGTGCGGGCGCATCAGCAAATAGAACGCGGCGAAATGCGTAATCATCAGCGCGGGCACGTAGATGACTGGGATCGCCGTATGCGGCGCCCAACTGCCCAGCCACAGCAGGAAGGCCGAGACGGATGGCGTGGTAATAGTCGAGGATCAGGTCGGCCGTCCCCACGAGATTGAAGCCGACGACGAACAGCCAAAAGAGCGGACGGATCCGTATCGTGAGAAGGGCCAGCATGGCGAGCACGCCAGTCGCCAGGTCCCAGTGGGCAGCGAATATGGCGAAGTCGGCGGGCAGATTGGGGCCCACCACGCCTGGAAGGATGAAGACCAACCCAAAGAATCGGAAGCTGTGCAGAGTCGCGATGGCGCGTAGCGCTTCGACCCGGTCCATCGACTCGAGCCTGGGCAGGACGTACACGCCGAAGCACAGCAGCCAGGCGACATAACCCAACACGAGCTGGGTTTGGAACAGGGTGTCCGGCAACATGTAGCAGTTCGGTGGGCTGCTCTGGAGCGATCTGATGGTCAGCCTGCTGCTCGGCGTCGCCGAGCGACCGAGCCCACGCGAAATCGCGGGACGTGCCCGTGCCGCCGCCGCCTTCCTGCGGCTTCATCCGCCGCCGAAATGACGCTCCGAGCCCTGTAGCTAGCGAGAACTGCGCGTCCCGCCTGTGTCCGACGGCATACGCCCCTCACCCGATGAGCTCGAGGACACAAAGTACCAGGCCGATGACCGCGAGAATGGCTCCCCAGTAGTGCATCGGAATGAAAAAGAGTCGGTGGGTCGCGCGGTCGAGAATCAGCTCCTGTCCTGTCGCCTTGTCAATGACTGTCCGAGCCGTGCGCTTGCGCAACAGACTGCCGACAGTCCAGGATAAAGCCGCGGAGATGAACATGGCGACTGCAACGGTCCATTGGTGAGCCGAGTAATACCCCTCACCCCACGCAGCATCGAATGCCAAGTTGCAGAGCAGCGCCGCGCCAAACACAAAGACGGCTACGAGAAATCCCAGGCCGCTCCAGACAATCATCGCGTCTTCCTTCCGTTCCGTCGTACGAACGCGGCGAACGGTGCGCGAAGTGCGACGTCGACCTGCAGATAGAGACGAAGCAAGTGGGCTGGGCGTCTCACAGGCCGTCGCGACACGCCCAAGGACGAGCTCCGGCGTGCGTGGGCCGCGGGCCTCAACGTGCAGAAGGGAATCAGACGCGTCCGGGGATCGTGCCCACTCGCGCGAACCGAAGGCCGGAGAGGGAATCAGTTCCTGCCAAAGGCGTACAGCGCCTGAGTGGTGCGCACGTAGATGCGGCCATCGGCGAAGGCCGGAGTCGCATACGTGTCTTCCTTCAGATCGTTGACGACTTTCACCGACAAATCACCGCCTGGCGCGACGACGACCACGGCGCCGGCTTCGGTGGTGAAGAACAGGTTGCCATCAGCCGCAATCGGCGAGGCAAACACCGCCCCCGGCGCGCCGCTCAGCCGCCCCTGCTTGATTACGTCGCCGGTGTCCGGGTTGAGCGTGGTGACGATACCGTTGTCGTTCACCATGTACAGCACGTGGTTGAACAGAATGGGGGAGGGCAGCTGCGGCACGCTGCGTTGGTACTTCCAGCGGATCGCCTTGTCGGTCATATCACCCGATCCGCCGAGACGAATCGCGAGCATGCCGTTTTCGGAATCCAGCGCCGCGCGATAGTACGACCACTCGTCCTTGGTGAGCGAGCCATTGATGTCGAGATCGGCCACGGCAAACCAGAACGCCGGCGTGAACTTCGGAAACTCCGCTTTCGACAGCACACCGTCGCCATCGATGTCGGCCGTTGTCCACACTTCTTCGGCCGTCGGTACGGACACCTTGTTCCCGGGGTCGTTGACGGGTGCGCCATAGCCATTGACGTAAATCGTGTCGCCTCCTATCACCGGCGTCGATTTCATCTCGAACGACAACCCGCCCACCCACCACAGCTTTCGGCCGGTTGCGGCGTCGTACGCGGTGAGAAGAAACGAACCGGGAAGAATGACTTGCTCCTTGCCATCCGGCCCGCGCCACACGATCGGCGTCGAATGACCGCTCTTCGCCTCGGGCCGCTCGACCTTCCACGCGACCCGTCCCGTTCGCTTGTCTACCGCCATCACGTACGAGCCGAGGCTCTGATCGCACGCCAGCACGACGTTGTCGCCGACGATCACGGGCGAGGCGCCCATGCCATAGATATTGTTGAAAGGGCCAAGCGGTACCGCCCAGAGCTGGTTGCCCGCGCGGTCGTAGCCAATCAGGCCGTAGTCCGGAAAAAAGACATAGATGCCGTTGTCTTCGACCGCGGGGCTGGGCGATGCGGGATTGTTGCGCTTGTCGACGACCACCGTTTTCACTTTCGGTGCGCCGCGTTCCCACAGGATCTTGCCCGTGCCGCGATCGATGGCGATCGTCACGAGGGTGTCGTCTCGAAGCGCCGTCAGATAGATACGATCGCCCTGCAGAATGGGCGACGAGTGTCCCTGCGGCAACGGCAGCCGCCACAGCAGATTCCTGTCCGGGCCGAACTCGTTCGGCACCTTGGTCGCGGTCGAAATGCCTGACCCGTTCGGTCCGCGGAAACGGGCCCAGTCGGGTGAACCGGCCGCGATGACCGATGACATCTGGCAGAGAATCAGAGGCAGGAGGCATGAAGCCACGCAGCGGGGAGTGGACGACGACATGCGGGCAGTATAGACGGTCACTCCCGTCGTGGGCAGCGGCGGCAGAGCTGAATGGGGCCGATGCTGGGACGAATCCGGTCCCGTGCTCCGCAAGAGTGAGCGATCAGCAATTAGCGGTTTGCCTAAACTAAGAGCACGTTGCGCTACGTACGCTATCGGCAATTTCGCAACGCGCTCTAATCTAAACGAGGGCGCTTGAAGCAGGCCGACGAGATCACCAAGAGCAGGCGGCACCTCGATTTCGTCGAGTCGTCTTTTGATTCAGGCGCGATTCGCGCCAACGTGAAGGGGGCTCGTCAATATCTGGCCACGGCGATCTTGGCCAACCCGACGGCAAACCGTTTGGTCGCGGCGACCTTGTCGGCGCCCTCGACGTTGTGCACGCGTATCTCGAGCCACTGCAGGTCGCCTGCCTGGTTCTTCTTCTCGACGATGACGCCAACCCCCTGCGGGCGGTAGATGGCGGCGTCCCCGAGGCCCGTCACGTCTTCGACGGTTTCGCTGTTCTGGAGGCTCGCTTCCTTGACTCCGCCCACGGTCTTGCCGGGAGACTGGATAAAGAAGGAGACCTCGACTTCTCGCGGCCCGCCGACCTCCTCGTATTTGACCAGTCCTGGTTCAACCGTACGGGCGGCGAACTTCCCTTCGAGCAGAGTCTGGACATCCGTAAGGGTCACGGCTTTCTCAGGGTCGAGAGGGGTCTGCGCCATCACCACGTCGGCGAAGGGTGTGAGGGCGACGATGCAGAACAGCAGTACGGCGGCGAATGTGCGCATGGTTGTCCGAACTGCTCTGTGCGAGCTGTCGACTAGAGCGAATCTGGCTTGACTTGCCAGGCGCGGAGGATCGCCGACTCGTCGGCCGCGCTGAGTGCCTTCTTGAATCGAGCGCCGGAGCGGCCCTTGACGCGGCGTTCGCAATCCGCCCAGGTTGTGTGCCGCGTGAGCGTGCCGTCAACCAAGCTCAGATAAGAATACACGGCCGCCTTTGTCGAGCGCTCCCTCGATCTCCCATCACTGCGCTCGGGCACCGAGGTATCGTCCGGCAGATCGAAGATCGGCACGGAATAGGTCGCGAGCGGGCCGCGATACAGTGCCATGGACAGACCGCTCGCCAGTCCGTCGGCGATCGCATCGACGCGCTCGTTGCCCGGGATGCCTGAATGGCCGCGCACGTAATGCCACGACACGTGCCCGGCCCCGCGCGCGTTTACCAGTCCATCCAGCGTCTGCCAGAGATCGCGATTGAGCACGTCCGTCCCCCCGGCAGTCTTCCACCCACGCTTCCGCCAGCCCCAGATCCATCCGCTGATGCCCTTGATGACGTAGGTCGAGTCCGTGTGGATTGCGACCGGTCCATCCAGGTTGCCGATGGCAGTCAACGCCTGAATCGCCGCCGTCAACTCCATCTTGTTGTTGGTGGTGTGTGCCGTTGCGCCGCCGAGTTCGATCACGTCGCCCGCTGGCGTCGCAATCACCACGCCCCAGCCGCCAGGACCAGGATTGCCCTTGGCCGCACCATCACAAAACACCACAATCCGCGATGCGCTCATCGCCACGAATGTAACAGGATTCCGAGGCCGAAACGATGGCGAGCCTTCGCCGAGTGCAGTCGATCACGCGGAAGATTGGAACCAGTCCACGAGTCGTCATAAAGAATCGGACCTCCACTGAACGATTTCAACCCGGACTGAAGGACGTTTTGAATGCCGTTGCGCTGGAAAGCTCCAAGCTTCTGGGTCACTCTTCTAACCCTTGCCTGCAGTGACGTCGAGCTACACGGCCAGCTATCACCTCAACGTTGCCGCGGCGCCGTCGAGATCGCTGGTCGATTCGGCGCCGCACGAGACTGTGGGGACAACGGGAACGTCGCCGACATGCGAGGGACGTGCTATCCGCGAGGATGACGGTACTGGCTGGACGTCTCCTCTGGCTCGACCGAGAAGGTCGCTGCTGTCGGTCGAGGACACATGGGTTCGCCCCAGGATCAACGCGCACGGAAGGTCGATCCCTCCCTTAACAGTTTGAACGAGGCCCGTCGGCGTGTATCCCGAAAACGCCCTGACGTCTTTGATGAAGTGTGACTGATCGACGTAATCAAGATCGTAGGCGACATCGGACAGTCTGTCGAACTGATTGCGTTTTATCAGCCGCAACGCTTCTCGGAACCGCACGATCCGGATGTACTGGTGTGGCGAGACACCGATCGCACGGACGAATCTTCGTTCGAATTGACGTTCCGATACGTTGAGACATTTCAGCAGTTGCGGAACCCTGACTGATCGGATCCCTTTCCGGATCAGCTGGAGACTCTCCGTGACGAGAACATCTTCCGATCCTGCGTCGTCAACGTGTGCGCGCAAGAACTCACTGAGTCGAGCCACGCGCTCGTGATGGCTACGTGCATCGAGCAATTGCTCACTGATCTTCTCTCTTGAGAATTCGTTGAGTTCGACGGAGCCATCGTTGAATTGCATCGGATGGCTGTTCAAGAGCGTGCTGAGTCCTTGCGGCTTGAATACAACACCTGAGAGTCCAAACGGCCCCTTGGCGAAGGTTTGACTCGGCCGGGTCCTCTTTCCATACACGAAGGACGTCGGACAACCGCCGTTCCTCACAGGGTGCCCCTGTGGCGTCGAGCCCAAGGCGGGGCGCCCGTCATGGTGCTGGAACAGGATGCCCGATACACCGGTGGCAAACATTTTCAACGTCTGGCCCGGCTCGCCCTGACCCCACTCAAACGTCCAGAAGTACTCAACGAATCTCGCGAGCGCCGGGTGCGGTCGATACACCGTTGGTTCCATTGCTCGATTCCTCAGGGCTGATTGTACGAAATACCGATCGACGAGCGCGATCGACCGAGACGGAGTCGAGTGGATGAGGTCGTCCAGTAGATGACGGCTTTTTACAATTCCTGGAAACACGGCATCGGCCAAGCTGACACCACGAGCGGCGGGAAGAGGCGCTGATGAGCCAAGGGAGACGTCGCCGAGCGAACCTCATGACTGAGCTCGACAGCAATCGGACCGACATCGACGCCGTGATCACACGCGCGTTGAGCGACAACCGAATTGTCGGAACGGTCGTGCTGATCGCGCGGAACGGTGAGCTCGTGTATCAGCACGCGGCCGGTCTCGCCGATCGCGAGTCCGGCACCGAGATGCGCGTCGAGACGCTGTTTCGTCTGGCGTCGGTGACAAAGGCCATCGTCTCTGCGGCCGCGATGGCGCTCGTTGAGCGCGATGAACTGTCGCTCGAGTCGCGGGTCGACCGGTGGCTCCCCGAGTTCCGGCCGAAGCTGCCGTCGGGTGAGTCGCCAGACATCACGATTCGGCACTTACTCACGCATACCGCCGGCCTCGACTATCGTTTTCAGCAGCCTCCGGATGGACCATACGCCCGCGCGAATGTCTCGGACGGCAACGATCAGCCTGGATTGTCCTTGCAGGAAAACATCCGGCGCATTGCCAGTGCGCCGCTCGTGCATCGGCCGGGCGTGGCGTGGCAGTATTCGGTCGCCATCGACGTGCTCGGTGCGGTGATGGAGCGGGCAGCTGGCAAGTCGTTGCCGGAGGTCGTTGCTGAGCGAGTGACGCGTCCCCTCGGAATGACCGACACCGCGTTCACTATCGCAGACGTGAACAGGCTGGCCGTCCCGTACGCCGACGCCACACCCCGTCCGAAACGCATGTCGGACGGCGAGGTCGTGCCGTACATGACGGGCGCGGGCATCATCTTCTCTCCCTCGCGCGCGCTCGATCCGACCTCGTTCCCATCTGGTGGTGGAGGGATGATCGGCTCCGCCTCCGATCTCCTGCGTTTCTGCGAGACCATCCGGCGCGGCGGTAACCCGATTCTGTCGGAGGAGAGCACGGCGCAGATGATGCACAACCAGAATGCGAATCTGTCCAGCAATGCGCAGGGCCCAGCTCCAGGGTGGGGATTCGGCTTCGGTGGCTCGGTGCTGACCGATCCTTCTGCCGCAGGCTCTCCTCAGTCCCGAGGCACGTGGCAGTGGGGGGGCGTGTACGGACACTCCTGGTTCGTGGATCCCGAGCGCAGATTTACGGTGGTTGCGCTGACGAACACCGCGCTCGAAGGTTTGGCCGGCCGGTTTCCGACCGAGCTTCGGGATGCGATCTATCGGGCACTCTAGGCGGAGGCGCCGATGGAACGACGCTTGATCGGCAGGATTGCGATTGTGACTGGCGGCAGCCGTGGCATCGGACGGGCCACGGCGATCGAGTTTGCCAGAGAGGGTGCGAAGGTGGTGGTGTCCGACCTGCGAGACGATGAAGGTGAAGAGACCGTCGGTCTCCTCGAGCAGGTGGGCGGCGAGGGCATGTTCGTCAGAACTGACGTGCGGCAGGAGGCGGACGTGAAGGCGATGGTGGAGAAAACCGTCGCGGTATACGGTCGTCTCGACCTCGCGTTCAACAACGCTGGCATCACGCTCGCACCGAATGGACTCGCCGACCAGCCCGTCGAAACCTATGACAACGTGATGAACACCAATGCCAGGGGCGTGTACCTCTGCATGAAATACGAGATACCCGAAATGCTCACGCAGGGTAGAGGTGCCATCGTCAACATGTCATCGATTGCTGCTGTGAGCGCGACCGCGGGATTCGCGCCGTACACCGCGAGCAAACACGCGGTCGCGGGCCTGACCCGATCCGCGGCTGTCGATTATGCGAAACGAGGCATCCGCGTCAACGCCGTTGGGCCTGGAGCGATCGACACGCCCATGCTCGAGGATTTCGTACACATGGCCGGCGATGACCCGCACATCATGGAACAGATTAGGGCGGCGCATCCGGTCGGCCGCGATGGCAAGCCGGAGGAAGTCGCGAACGCCGTCGTCTGGCTCTGCTCGGATGCCGCGTCTTTCGTCACGGGCGCTCTGCTGATGATCGACGGCGGCTTTTCGGCACAGTGAGCGAGAGGCTCACAGCTCGATCGCTCTCAACGACGACGGAGGCTCGTGTACAACGGCCGACCTACGGATGTAGGGTACCGAGGTTACCCTGCTAGGCAGATCATCAAACAGATTGACGCCAAGAATCAGGTTTCAGACGAGCTCTTGTCTGCGCTGTATGACCACCCGCCCGTCCGCAAGCGCTTCAATGGACGCTGAAATTTCGTGCGATGGCCGCGGTGGCCTTCAAGCGCGCGGTGCCGACAGCAGACGCCGGAAATGGGAATGCAAACCTGCTGTCGACGCCGCGCTCGTCAATTGCGTCGATCGTCTCGAGCGTCGCGTTTGCCGGAACGGGGGCAGCTCGTACGATGACCATCACTACCAACAAGACCGGGAGCGCCCACGTTGAGGCTCAGCGCCAGCGACGGGCACTCGACGACGACGACGGTCGGGGTGCAAGCTGGGGCGACAGTGCCGACAGGTTCACCGGCACCGTCGCCGCCGACAGCTTCGACGGCGGGCAAGGCGTCAACACGCAGCCGTCCCCTCGAGACTATGAGGGACCGTTACCCTTGACGAATTTGGCTCCGTGCTTGACGGCTTGAAACGCATCGACGATGCCGTGGCCGTAGAAGCCGTTGAAGTTGGCGTCGCCGACGCATGTCGCATCGTACGTGGCGTCGCGACCTTCGTTGGCGTAGGTGACCGTCGGCGGGTCCGGGCACGGCTGCGGCGCGGCGGTCCCGAGCAGCACGCTCGCAACGCTGTCTGGCGCGAGACCGAATCCTCCTTGCTTGTCCTTCTTCCCGTACCGGCTGACGATGAGTGCGGCAACGCCGGTGGCGTGCGCGGCGGCCATGCTCGTGCCCTGTTGCCTGAAATAGAAGCCGCACCGGCTCCCGTCACACGCCTTCTCGACCAACCCGATGCCAGACGGAGCGACGTTGCCGTCGGCATCGACCAGGCCCTGCTCGGCGAGCACCCATTGCGGGTAGGTCGAAAGGATGAGATTGTCATTCGTTCGAAACCCGGGCGTGCCAAAGAAATCTCGAAAAAATCCGCCCGGGCCAGCGACCGAGACCCGTTCGGTGCCGTAACTCGAATAGTCAGCCTTCCGCAGCGACGGGCCGAGCGACGACACCCCGATGACGTGCGGCCCTTCGATCGGAAGCTGCAAGCAGCTCGCATTCGCGACGTTGCGCGTGTAGGCCGCTCCTGACGGGAAGTTCGGGCTCAGGTCGTCCGGTTGCGGCGCTCCGAGATCCATATGTTGGTTGCCGATCGCACCGACGAGCGTCACACCCTTCTCATGGGCATAGTTGAGGGCACTGGTCACGGCGCGTACGATCAACCGCTGTTCGGCCTGCGATGCCGGGCTATCAGCGGGGTTGTCCGCGCAGTTGAACAACCATGGGTCGACGAAGAATCCGAGCACCACCACGTCGACGCCATGGTCGGCGGCATGGGTGAGGCCGTCGACGAACGGCTGCAGGAAGAAGAAGCCCGAGTCCTGCCCAACGTGAATGTCCACCAGCCTCACACTGGGCGCGACGCCTGACACCCCAATGCCATTGGCTGCGGCGCCGACGATGCCGGCAAGGAACGTCCCATTGCCATTGTCGTCTCGACCGATCGGGTCGCGACATGAGGCAACCTCGCACGGACCGTCGACGACGGCGCCGTTCTCATCGGTCGGAATGTCTGTCGTGAAATTGCGGGACCGCACCCAATCGAAATTGGCAGCCAGGTCAGGGTGCGAGGCGTCGATACCCGTGGAGAGGATCCCGACGAGCACTTCGGGCCGCCCAGCATCCACACCCCTCGCCTGCTCGGCGTTCACCATCGCCAGTCCCCATTGCTGCGCATCGAACGGATCCATGCTGGAGCCCTGATCGGGCTTGCCCATGAACGCCGTGCTTGGCAACGGGACAATCGGTCGCATGACGTCTCGACCGGCGCGCTCCATCGTCATGTCGACGCGTGTGCGGCCTATGGGCCTGTTCGACACGGCGCCGAGCACCGCGCTGTTCCCGGACAAGGCCCTCGTAAAGCCGCTGTTCGAAGACGTGACGACCAGCCCACCGATCGCCGGCACCTCGCGGCTGACCGTGCCGCCCGCTGCGGCAATTGCCTCTAGCGCTGCCTGGCGGCTGCCATGATCGGCGAGGAGCACGGTGTAGGTCGACGCTCCTGGCGTCGAGTCTGCGTGGGTGCGAGGGGCGAGCGGTGCCAGCAATGCCGCTACCGCCGCAAGACCAAGACCAAGACGACGCGCATGTGACAACATCACTGGGTTACCTCCTCGGTCGGACATGAGTGAGCCTTCCCTTTACAAGGCGGAGCCACTCTGCCATGCCCGACCGACGGAGACCATCAGGGGTAGTACGATTTCTCGTACGTACTTCCACCTATTCTTGGTACGCAGTTTTACGGATGCACGTGCCAATGATGGCGTCACCTCGCTTGCCGGCGTTCGCGGGAGCTTACGTCGACACGAAGGCGGACCGACGAGCGGCCGATCGCGGCCGGCTGAGCGACAGAAACACGCCTGCCACGAGCAGCGCCACGCCGATGACCGATAGCGGCCCACCGACGTTGAGGCTCACGCCAAGATAAGTGCGAAGCCCGAAGAGCATCGTCTCAGTCGCCGGTGCGAAGTTCAGCGTACGGTCGAGCGCGCGTAGCGCCACGGCCCAGTCCGGCAGCAGAATGGATACCGCCACGACGCCGGTGCCAGCCGCGGCCAGCGTCCCGGCCATCCGTCCGCGCCAGCCGTCGCCGGCGCGGACCGAGAGCAGGACGAACATCGTCCAGATTGCCGTTGCGCCAACAACGCCGATCAGACCGATGCGAAACGCCGGCAGGATCCAGAACGAATACCAGACTCCCAATGGCCCCAGATATGCGATGGCTGCCAGTAGGATGAGGGCACCAGGCATGATCGACCCGAACGCGGAGACGACGAGGCGGCCGCGGCGACGAGGTGCTGCCAGACCTGTCGCTGCACCTTCGAAGACGAGCGCGACAATGCCGAGAAGGATCGCTGAAGCCGCCGCCATCACCGGCGCGGTAAATCCGGTCAGCGTTGCCGCGATGAAGCCCACGACCGTCAGCGCGATGGCGGTCACTGCAAGAGCGTCGCGCAGATCGACAGACACACGCGCCAGGCGCCATGGAGCGGTCGCCGTCGTCCACATCAATCGGCCCATGGCAGGTCGGAGGGCCGCGCCCAGGATCACCGCAGCGAACAGCGCCGCAGCCGCGATCCTGACAGCAGCGGCGCGCTCGGCCACAGCGACGGCGCGCCTTGCAGAACTGAGATCGAAAGCAGGAAAGTCCAGGTCGTTTCCGAAGCGCGTGGCATGCTGCTGGGCCGCCCCTTCGAACCGCGCGCGGCCTTCGCGCCATGCGTGCCACGCTCGCAAGGAGCCGGTGTCGAGCCAGTGGTAATAGCTCAGAAACGCTTGACGCCATGCCGCGAGCACGTCGAACAGCGTCTCCTGATATTCCAACGAGCGGAGCGCGCCGTCGCACGCCGCACAGCCCACCGGCGACGTGGCGGCGAATACTGCCTGAAGATTCTGGCGCGCGCGCCGCACGGTGGCCGCCGCCGCATACCCTTCCTCAATCGCGACGTCAAGGTTGTCGCGGCATCCGCGGTAGACGATGCTGAGGAGGCTGTGCCAGCCGCCAACCATGTCCCACTCGAAAATCCACATGAGCGGCGGCAGCTCCATACCGGGTACGCGCACCTCGCGCTCGGCAAACGGGCGGATGTAGAAACCCTGCAGAACCGCGGCCCGCGTCTCGGTCAACGTCCCCACGACCGCGTCGACGATCCGCGTGTCGTCACCGAAGGTACGCGCGGCCCATTGGCGCGTCACTTCTGTCACGTCGGCCCCCGGGTCGGCTGCGAGACGCGAGGCGACGAACACATTGGCGTCCGACCACAGCCAGAAGCCGTGCAGCGGATACAGCGAGCGCGGCCCGGCACGAAGCGGACCCCCGAACTGGGTCAGCACGAATGTCCCGGAGATGCGCGGATTGTGGGCGCGCAACACGCGCAGCGCGCGTGCGTGCGTCTCGCCTAGGAAATCGGGGAACGCGGCGAAACCCTCGAACTCGGGACGGGCCTGGAACTCGATCAGACGGCGATGCCGGCCGGCCGCCAGCGTCGGGTTCAGCGGCAGGTAGCTGAAGAAGTCGCCGGCGGTGAATTTGGTCGACACGACGAGCGCCGGAGACTCGATGTCGCCGAGCACCGAGTCGTACACGCGCGGGTCGACATGAAGACGACCGAGTGGCCCGACACCCACCGTCCAGCTTCGCAGTACGAGCAGTCGGCCCGTCGATTCAAAAGCCGGCAGGAGACCTCGAAGCATCGCTCCAACGGCCTCCTTGCTCCGCGCGGCCGGTTCGCTTCGGTACGGCCAACCAGTCGTGTTGTAGAGATCCCCACCTTCACCGACTCGAATGATGAGGCCGGTGATCGACGGCATCGTGTCGAACAGTTCTTCGAGCCCCGCTCGATAGACGTCCCACACCGCCGCATCGGACGCATCGATACCGACCGGTCCGCCGCCAGGAGCTCTGGCGCGCAGATATTCGGCGAGCGGCGGCGTCAGCGACAGCATGTCCGCATCGAGGAATACCTGCATGCCGCGCCGGGCGGTCCATTCGAAGAGTGGGCCGAAGTGGCGGCGAATCGCCGCGTGGCGCGCGCGAAATTCACTCTCGGCGGGGTACACCGTAAGCGCTCCGTCGGTTCCTCCGACGCGATCGAAGTCGATCAGCTCGAGGAGCAGCGGAACGGCGATGGCGTTGTTGCCGTACTCGAGCATCCGTTCGACGTAGATGCGCCACTCGCGTTCGGCGCGTGCGAACTCGGCGGCGTCGATGTACGGCGGCGCCTCGAGAATCGTTCCGTGAAAAACGCGCCGATCGTGTTTGTAGTCGGCGCCCCAGGTGTCGAGGGGAATGCTGACGCCGCCGCTGTCGACGAGTCGGATCGCAAGGGGTTCCTTGACCGTGTCAACCGCCCCGTCCGCCGCTACACTCAGAGGGTCTGGCGGCCGGAGGCGGAACGACACTTGATAGACACGCTCGAACGCCAGCGCGGCGAACAGCGCGATCGTTACGGCTACGACGCCGGCGATCAAGGCTTGGGAACGGGACATCGGTCGAAGGTTACGGAACGGACGATGGTATTACTTTCATGTAACGAACCGGCGGCGAAACCGTGACGTGGGTCCGCGCGCGGCGGCGGGTTCGGCGTTGGGCAAGGCGCTTGCGAGAAGCGCGCATGCTGGTTCGCGCTCTTCGGTTCAAGTACCAACCCGTCAACGTCCATCTGATTCCGATCCGGCGGTGTAACCTCTCATGCCGCTACTGCAACGAGTACGACGACCACTCCCCGCCGGTGCCCACCCATGATGTGCTCCGGCGCATCGACAGTCTGGCGGCGCTCGGCACCGGCATCATTACATTGAGTGGCGGCGAACCGCTGCTCCACCCCGATCTCGACGCCATCGTCGGCCACATTCGGCGTCGCGGTGCCATTGCCACGCTGATCACGAACGGGTATCTGCTCACGGGCGACCGGATTCGGCGGCTGAATCGCGCCGGCCTCGATCATCTTCAGATCAGCATCGACAACGTGCCGCCGGACGATGTGTCCGTGAAAAGCCTGAAAGTGCTGGATCAGAAGTTGCGCTCGCTGGCAGAGCACGCGGAGTTCGACGTGACCGTGAATTCGGTGGTTGGCGCCGGCGTGCGGAATCCCGCCGACGCACTGACCATCGCGCGCCGCGCGCACGAGCTCGGGTTTTCGACCACGGTCGGCATTATCCACGACGCAAAGGGACAGATCCTCCCGCTCGGCGAGGAGCACCGGAGAGTCCTCGAAGAGGTCGTGGCAATGGGGAAATCCGCATTCGACTTCGCCAATTACAACCGCTTCCAGAAAAACCTCGCGGCCGGGACGCCCAACGACTGGCACTGTCGTGCGGGTGCGCGATACCTCTATGTCTGCGAGGACGGCCTGGTCCACTGGTGCTCCCAGCAGCGCGGTCATCCCGGCATTCCGCTGGACCGGTACAGCGAGGTCAACCTGCGAGAGGAGTACCACCGGGATAAGGCCTGTGCGCCATTCTGCACCGTGGGCTGCGTGCACCGCGTGGCGCAGGTCGATGACCTGCGGCACGATCCCGAGCGCGCGCTTGCAACCTGGTTTGCGGGGCCGGTCGAGGGCCAGCCGGTCCGCCTTCCCGTGACGGTCAGCATCCTGAAGTGGGCGTTCGTGACCAACCCGCGCCGGGATCTGTTCCGCGGCGCCGTGGCCAGCGTCTTCGGTCGCCGCCGCTGATCATGCTGCCGTTTGAAGCGCTCGTCATCGCCTATCTGGCCTTTTTCGTTCTCGCGGCGCCCTTCGCCCGCGCCGCTCGGCGGAAACAGGTGCGCACGGCCCTCGGCGCGGCGTCGATGGCTGGTGCGGTTTACATAGTGGCAAGCGCATTTCCGCTCGACGCTCGGCTGTGGCTGCCGTTTCTGTACATCGCGATCGGTTACTGGATCCCGGTCGGGCTCGTCCCATCGACCAGGGGAGGCGCATTCGAAGCGTGGCTGAGACGCACCGACCAGGTGGTGCGTGACCAGGTTGGCAACCTGCCACGCTGGCTGACCGCGTGGCTCGAGCTCGGCTATCTCGCCTGCTTTCCCGTCGTGCTGATCGCGTTCGTCGTGGTGTGGACGGCCGGCTCTCGCGGTGACGTCGCTCGCTACTGGCTGGCCGTGCTGACGTCGGGATACACGTGCTACATCACGTTGCCGTGGCTCGTGAGCCGTCCGCCCCGTCTCGTCGACGGCGACGCCGCGGACGTTGCGCTCACAACCTTCGGGCGCCTCAACCGGTTTGTCCTCGGTCATGTCAGCCATTCCCTCAACACGTTTCCGAGTGGCCACGTCGCGGTGTCGGTCGCCGCCGCCATGGCCGCCGGAAAGGTCTGGCCGGTCTCGGGTGTGGTACTCGGCGCGGTCGCGGTGGCGGTGGCCCTCGGAGCAGTTGCCGGCCGGTATCACTATTTCGCGGATGTGGTAGTGGGGGCCGGAGTTGGCGCTGCGGCTTCCTTGCCGCACTAATGCAAACGCAGCAGTGCCGTGAGCGCGTTGCGAAATTACCGATATCGTACGTAGCGCAGACCTTCAGGCCTGCTCTACCTACGGTGGTGAGTAATTTCGCAACGGCTCCGGACGCGATCGCGGACGTTCAACACGATGCTGATCAGGACGGCTGCGGTCAGTGTGACGAGAGCCAGCGCATCGGCACCTTCCGGACCGAGGTCGATCCCAGCCAGTTCGTTGATCACGAGCTGGATGTACGACGGCGGATCGTGATGACCCAACCTCGCCCGGACCTGCCAGTGCCAGTCCGTGGACGGACAGTACCCCCAGCCGTACCAGATGCCCAAGCCAAACCAGGACAGGGCGGTGAGCGATACCGTCGCAAGCTGCCACGAACGCGTCTGACGCCAGATCCAGCCCACGCAATTGAAGAGAATCCAGGAAGTGTGGAAGACAAAGAAGCCGACGTTGAGAATCGGGTCCATGGTGGTCGCGCTGTCGGCACGAGTGTGACGATCTGCGCTCCTTCAGCGCCGAAGTGCCCCGCGACCCTCTCGCAGCTGCAGCTGATTCCCGTCCGGATCCTGGAACCTCGCGGCGTAGCCCCAGGGCAACTCGAGGACCTCAGATGGCTCGAACGTCACTCCGCGCGACTTCAGCGTCTCGAACGCCATCCGACAATTTTCCACCTCGATGGTATACACCGCGGAGCCCGGCTTGGCCGTGCCGGGTGTGCCTGGCCACAGAACGAGTTCGAAGTCCTGCCCCTTGACGCCGACCGTCAGGAATCGCGGTCCGTCGGGTGTCGGGTAGTCCCCCCGCTTTTCAAGCCCGATGACATTCGTGTAGAAGTCGAGTGCCTTGTCCTGATCGCTCACCAACAGCGCCACGTACACTACTTTTTTCAGCATGGTCGTTCCTCGGTTCTGGTCCTGGACCTGGAGAGGGTGCGCCCTGAAGAGGTAGTCGGGCCACCGTGAGTGATGGCTCCTCAGTCTCAGTTCCTACTGGAGTGACCCTAAATGGCGGGGAAGTGTGACCAGACGGTCGGGCCGGCTGTCACACCAACCGCGTCTCGACGGTCAGTCATAGTGAGGGGGACCAGGATCGCTCATGCACGAACGGGACTGGCTTGTCGAACGCTTCGAGGAACATCGCCCACACCTCAGGGGGGTGGCCTATCGGATGTTGGGCTCCCTCGCGGAAGCCGATGAAGCCGTTCAAGATGCGTGGCTCCGGGTCAGCCGCGCGGGCGCCGATGGGATCGAAAACCTCCGTGGGTGGCTCACGACGATCGTGGCACGCGTGTGTTTGAACGTCCTGCAGGCCCGGAAGGCGCGGCCCGAGGACGCTTCCGGTGTGCATCTGCCCGATCCGCTCGTCATGCGCGCCGGCGAGCTCGATCCGGAGCACGAGGTGCTCATGGCCGACTCTGTCGGCCTCGCGCTGCAAATCGTGCTCGACACCCTGTCGCCAGCCGAACGACTGGCCTTCGTGCTGCACGACATGTTCGACGTGCCGTTCGACGAGATCGGACTCATGGTTGGCCGCTCTGCAACCGCGGCGAGACAGCTCGCCAGCCGTGCGCGGCGACGCGTGCAGGGTGCAGCCGTGCCGGTTCCAGACCCTGACCTCGCTCGTCAGCGACAGGTCGTCGACGCGTTTTTCGGCGCGGCGCACCGCGGCGACTTCGACGCGCTGGTGGCAATCTTGGATCCCGACGTGGTGCTGCGATCGGATGGCGGGGAACGGCAGCGCGCGCTGTCGCTCGTTCGCCGCGGAGCCGCGGAAGTGGCGCGTACCGCGATCACGTCTGCCCAACCTGCCGCAGTCAGGATTCCTGCGCTCGTCAATGGCGCCGCGGGGGTTGTCGTCATGACCAACGGGCGGCCATTCGTGGTGATGGGGTTTACGGTTGCGCGCGGCAAGATCGTCGAGATTGACTGCTTGCTCGATCCGGAACGCCTTGCGCGCCTCGATCTGACTGTCCTCGATGGTGCATCTGAGTGATCTCATCCATCACGATGAAGAGGGTCGGGCGCGAACGTGCTCTCGGCTGTCTCGTCGGGGCTGCCCTCTACTGACAGCCGAGAGCCGAACGCGGGTGCGACTCGCATCAAGATGAGCGCGAGTCGTGGCCCACGCTCAGAACCCTACGATCAGCCCGATCCGTGCGATGCGCGGGCTCAGGTTCTGCGCGAGGCGATTGAAGTTCGGCGACGCGACGTTGTTCACGCGGACCAGCGCCGTGTTCGCGTTGAAGATGTTGAACACGTCCAGCATCAGGCGGATGTTCATGTTGTGCGGACGGAACGCCCGGGCCACGCGGATGTCCGTGTTCCACAGGCTCGGGTAGCGGAACGTATCAATCTCCGGCGACACGAGCACCTGGAGGTTCGAGTCCGCGCCGAGGGTCGCCGCGCTCCCCGAGCGGACGATCGGGAACGGATAGCCCTGGCGGCCGAACACGTTGGCGCTCAGCTCCAGACCCAGCGGCGCCTGGTACATCGCGTTGGCGTTGAATTGCCACTTCGCGTTGATGTAGATCGTCCCGGAACCGCTGCCGCCGCTCTGCGGCGCGAGCTGCCCGCCATCTTGCAGCGGTTCCGTCGCGGTCGGGGTCGGATTGCCGCTCGCGTCGTACACGCCCGCCGGGTCGTCGAACTGCTCGCGCGCGTTGTTCCACGCGAAGCCGATGCGCCCCATCCAGCGGTTCGACAGGCGCCTGTTCAGCCCGATCTCCAGGCCGTGGTAATCCGTGTAGTAGCCCGGGACGTTCGTGGTCTGAAAGCCGCGGCCGCCGGCATCGACCGCGTCCTGGCGCGGAATGAACGAGGGGACGTTGTACGCCACGCCGCCGTCGAGCGGAATCGCGCCGGAGAATCCGGCGCCGGGGATATAGTCGTCGAGCGATACGCCGACACGACGCGTGATGTTGGCCGTGAAGTTCCCGAACAGGTCCGTCGTTCGCGTGTAGCTGTAACCCAACGTCAACGCCAGATTGGCCATCAGCTCGCGATCCACGCCGGCCACGACGCTGGTCGTAACGGGCGCCTTCAGGTCGGGATCGAGGACGTTTGCCGAGGCCACAGCGGTCGGGTTCGCTGGGTTGAAGCCACCCGCGGCCGTGATGAACCTGTTGAGATCGACTTCTTCGGCCTGGGCGAAATGGTCGCCGTTCAGGTCGGTCCAGCCGTACGTCGCCGAGCCTGCTACCGACGTCGGGTTGAGCGTTCCGACAAGACCGTTGTTGAGCTGTCCCGCGTAGCGCGCGTAGCTCGCGCGCAAAATCGTCTTCCTGGCCTCGTCGAGGGCGTAGGTCGCACCGGCGCGCGGCGAGACGGTGTTCCACGTGAACGGCGAGTCGTAACCCTCGAACACGATACCCGGCACCAGGTCGGGGAACCCCTTGTTGGCCTGCGTCTGGCTCGGCAGCGCGCGTCCGTTCTGGCGGTCGTAGCGGACGCCGACGTCCAGCGTCAGACGGTTCAGGGAGATCGTGTCGCCGACGTAGAAGTTCAGGTACTGCGTGCGGTTGCCGCCGCTCCCCTCACGGAACAACTGGGCCTCGAAGCCGCCGGCGCGCTCGATGCCAAGGATCATGTTGCCCGGCCAGAGCACGCTCGCCGTGGCATCGACGCGACGCCAGCCGAAGCCGTACTTGACGTCGTGCGCCCCTCCTCCGAGGCCGAGAAACGATTGGGCATCGACGTTGACGGTGTGCTGCGGCCTCATGTTGAGGTTCTGATTGACCGAGCCGTACGAGACGCCTGTCGCGAAGTCGCGTCCCGCCTGCATGTCGAGTCCGCCCATGGGATCCAGGACGAACCCGGTGTTGTAGTACGCATACTTGCCGGAGACGAACATGTTCGACCCAAACACGTGATCGTTCGCGAACTTCCACAGGCCATGCAGGGGCGAGCCGTCGCTGTACGCGTTGTCCTGATGGAACGTCGCCGTCGCCGCGTCGAACAGGATGCCGGTCACGCCGGGAGACCGTCCGTCCTTGATCTTGAACCCGTCGAAGTACAGGAAGCTGAACATGTCGTTCTTGGTGAGCTGGTAGTTCAACTTCAAGTTCGGGTTCTTGAGCTGCGTGCGATCGATGAACCCGCCCGCGCTCCGGACCAGTCGGACGTCCTGAATCGAGTAGGAGCCGTAGAACCACGCCTTGTCCTGGACGATCGGCCCGCCCAGCTCGAAGCCGTAGTCGGAGATTTGCTGGTTGTGATCGGAGGTGTCCTTCGTGACGCCCAGCGCCCTGAGCTCGTCGGGCACGTTGTCCGCTTCCATGTTCTCGTCGTTGTAGTACGCGCGCACGCCGCCGCGGAACTGGTTGGTGCCGCGCTTGACGACGAGGTTCAGGCCCATTCCTCCGGTGCGCGACGTAATCGCATTGCCGGCCGTCGACACCTGGATCTCCTCGAAGTTGTCGTAGTTGAAGTAGCTCGGCGACGCGCCGGTGGCGGCCATGTCCGTGATCTCGACGCCGTCCATCGTCCAGCTCGCATCCTGCGGACGGGTGCCTTTCGAAGAGAAGTTCGACTGCTGCCCCGTCTCGTTGCCGCCGATGTTCACGCGATCGACCAGCACGCCGGGAACGCTGCGCATCAGCGCGAACGGGTCGCGCGACGTCGGAATGCGCTGGAGCTCCTCGGACGTGAAGTTCGTCGCGGTGCTCGTGGACTTCACGTCGATGAGAGGTGAGTCGCCGGTCACCCTGACGGTCTCCTCCAGCGCCGCGAGCCCCATCAGAATGGGCAGGTCGGCGTTCGCGCCGACACGGACCTCGATGCCCTCGCGCTTCACCGTCGTGAAGCCCTGAAGCGCCGTTGTCACGGTGTAAGCGCCCGGCGGCAAGTTCAGGAACCGGAACCTGCCGTTATCGTCGGTCACCGCACTCGCCGAGCGATCGCTGCCGGCCAATGTAACCGTCACGCCCGGGAGCACTGCTCCCTGATCGTCCGACACCGTGCCGCTGATGCTGCCACCGCCGAGCTGAGCCGCCGCCACGGACGCTACCGTCAATAGCAGCGCCGCTGCCATCAAGAGTCGCTTCATGTCACCACCTCCTTGGGGGAACAAACAACAGAGGACGGCGGGAACGAACACCCGCCAGCCCCCAGAACCCGACACAAAAGTGCATCGAGGGTCCTGCAATCGGACACGCGACGTGCCGATCGCCAGCCAGTCGGGACGGCCTCGTTCGAAGGAGTCGAATCCTGAGTACCGCCCTCGCCGCCGGAGCCGGTCGGCCGGCGACGGCCATTTATGGCGTGGGACCCGGTCCGGTGGACACGTCGAGATGCCAGCCCGGGTGCAGCCATTTCCCGTCGCGCCTGACGAACATCTCCGTGAGCCGCCCTCGCACGGTGCGTTCCACACCGTCGGCCTGGATCACCGCTTCGTAGCGCCCGTAGAGCACGACGACCTCGCCGAATTGCTGCGCCTGGGTTTCCGGAAAGGCCAGGCGAACGAGTCGACCCCCCTTTTGCTGAAACGCTCGGGCCTCGTCGAGCGTCTTGGCGCGGTCCGTGAACGGGCCATCGGTCATCCCGAGGCCGATGAACTCCGGCGGCAGCAAGTCGCCGAGCGTCTTCACGTCACCAGCGAAGTACGCGCGCCACGCCGCCTCGCGCGCGGCCAGCACCGCCGGATCGATTGCTGCGCGCGCCGCCACACCCGGGCGGGATGCAGTCACCATCGTTGCGAGCAGCGCGCCTCCGACCACCAATAGCGTCATTCGGCCCCTCTTCATGCGTCCTCCCGGATCGGCACTCTAGTCAGGTGCCCGGCCCGCGGACTTGCGGTTTCTTGCGAATTCCGGTTTCGCGGCGAGTCACGATGCCGGAAGCCGGTGTGGGATGCGGCTGGATGTGTTGGGCTAGCAAGCTCGACTCTGCACCGGGGTGAAGGAGCTCATCAGCGGATGGTGTGCGAACATGGCGTTCATGAATCGCGTGGTGCCTCTGGTTCGTACGGGAGGAGTGGTTCTCAGACGCTTCGATCACGTGCCGGGCGTGGCGCATCGCGACCCTGAACGGGAGCGGACGACCGGGCACGCCGTGGCGTTCGTGGAGGCGGGCTCGTTCCGTTTGCGGACCTCGGGCGCATGGCGCGAAGTCACCACAGACTGGCTGTTCGTCACCTCGCCATCGCTCGAGTTCTCCTGTGCACACGACGAGGAACACCCGCGCGATTGCTGCTTGTCGGTGGCGTTTTCGGACGAGGCGATCGAGAGCGCGCGGTCGGCGGTTGCGCTGTCCCCTGCACCCCTGCACCCGCTGTCGAACCGCCGCGCGTTCCTGCGGCACGCGCTTCAGCGGTGCGCGCCAGGAGACGAGGCGCGCGTCGAGGCGCTCGGTGGTGCGCTGTTGGGGTCACTGGCGGGCCCCACTGCGCGAACGCCGCTCTATCGGCCCGATCGCCTGGCGTGGTATGCCCGCCGCGTCGAGCGAGCCAAACACATGATCGAAGCGTGCTATGCCGAGCCGCTCTCGCTCTCGATGTTGGCCCGCGATGCGGGGATGAGCCTCTTTCACTTCGCGCGGATCTTCGCCGAGCTCGAAGGGCGCCCGCCCCATCGCGTCCTGACCGACGTTCGTCTCGACCACGCAGCCGCGCGCCTGCGCGCCGGCGCCGGCGTCACCGACACCTGCTTTGCCGTGGGCTTCGGGTCGCTCAGCCATTTCGTCTCGGCGTTTCGGCGGCGATACGGCGTTCGGCCGTCGGAGCTCCGCCAAACTGGAAGCGCAATCAGGCGGGCACGGTAGCGCGGGCGTTCGCAGACCCCGCCGGGCGTGAGGCCGCAGCGACAGGGCCGCAAGGCGCGGTCGGCGGACGTAGTGAGCTTGGTTGCCGGGGCGTGCAACCCGCTGAATTTGGAGCTCTCATGGTCGACAGCACAAACCGTTGTGTGAGTCGCGGTTGAGCGCTGGGTAACCTCGTGCTCCCGGTTCTTGTCTGCTCAGAGCGGCAGCGGAGGCGAGGTGCGGATCGTCGTGCCTACGTGCGCGTCGCGCCGGCCGTCGTCCGATCACGTTCGGCAAGAAAGGTGTGCAGCTGCGCAACGACCGCGGCCCCTTCTCCGATAGCCGCCCCCACTCGCTTCACTGAGCCGCAACGCACGTCGCCGACGGCGAAGATCCCTTCGACTCCGGTCTCGAGCGGCAGCGGCGATCGCTGGGTGGCACGTACGTCGCCGCCGGTGAGGATGAACCCCTTCTCGTCGATGGGGATGCGGCTTTCGTGCAGCCAGGCGGCCACCGGATCGGCGCCGGTAAAAAGGAACAAGTGAGCGATCGCGTGTTGTTCCTCCGCTCCGGTGCGCCGGTTGCGCCACCGCACGCCCTGCAGCCCCTGGTCGGGTGTGCCGAGGAGATCAACAACCTCGGTCTCAGGAAGCACTGCGATGTTCGGACAACCCGCTATCCGTTCGACGAGGTACCGCGACATGGTGCTCGAGAGGCCTGTGCCACGCACCAGCACGCGCACGTGACGCGCGTGGCTTGCGAGGAAGACTGCCGCCTGGCCAGCCGAGTTTCCTCCACCCAACAGCGCCACGTCCTCATTGCGGCACAGCCTGGCCTCCACAGGCGACGCCCAATACGAGACGCCGCGGCCCTCGAACTGTGCGAGGTTCGCGATCTCTGGCCGCCGATAGCGCGCGCCGGTCGCGATGACGACCGCACGCGCCCGGACTCGCCGCCCGTCCGCAAGCTCGAGGATGTGCACGGGATCCGGTCCCGAGCGTTGCGACGTGCAGTCCAACCGCGTCACTTCGGTGGACAGGCTGAACTCGGCTCCGAATTTCTGCGCCTGCGTGAACGCACGTGACATCAGCGCCTGCCCCGAAACGCCAGTCGGAAACCCCAGATAGTTTTCGATGCGCGCGCTGGCGCCCGCCTGTCCTCCAAACGCAATCGCTTCCAGCAGCAGGACGGTGAGACCCTCCGAGGCACCGTAGACCGCGGTGGCAAGCCCGGCCGGACCCGCGCCGACGATGACGACGTCGTACGGTTCAGAGCGGAAACTCGCCGCCACCAGGCCGAGGGCCAGGGCCAATTGCTGCTTCGTGGGGTTCTTGAGCACGGTGCCATCCGAGAGGACGGCCATGGGGAGCTCGTCCGGCGTCGGGGCGACGCGCGCGAGCAATGTGGATGCATCCTGATCCTCGTCGGGGTCGAGCACGCGGAACGGAATCGCATTGCGTTCGAGGAAATGCGAGAGCCGCGTCACGTCTGGCGACCTGAGTGCTCCGACGAGCACCGGACCTCCGAAGCCGAGCTCGATCAGCGCGACCCGACGCAGCATGAGCGCGCGCAGGATGCGCTCGCCGAGCTCGGCCTCGGCGACGAGCAACGTTCGCAACGCCGCGGGCGGAACAACGATGGCCTCCACGTCCTCGACGGCGCGGGCGTCGTACGCACTCAGGTCCGTCCTTCCGGACAGCTGACCGATCTCGGCAATGACCTCGCCGGGAACCACCTCCATCATTTCTTCGACGGGAGCCCCGATCAGCTGCGCGAACACTGCGATCGGCACGACGTGGCCGAGCCCATCGCGTGGCACGATCGCGATCCGGCCGGCCAGGATGACGTACATCCCGGGGACGGCTTCTCCTGCTTGGAAGAGGAGTTGTCCGGCAGAGAAGCGCTTGACGTCGCCGAAACGCCGGACCCGGTCGATCTCCGCCGCGGAGAGGACCGGAAACATCTGGTTGAACCGCGACCCGAGGGCGGCATTGGATGCGGCCGGGCCCACCGGAGTTGGGTTCCACACGGCTTCGTGTCCGGTGCGCTCATCGTCGTTGGGCACGTCTGATTCCCTGAGCCATCTCGCGCTTCGCGCTACGAACCTTCGAGTGGCGCCACCAAGCGTACCTCACGCATTGCTCGCGCCAGCCGTTCTTCAGCAGGTGGCGTCTGAATTGTTCCTGGAGGGCTCCAAGCTACTTCGTCGGCGCCAGCGTCCTGCGCGGTCAAGGCGTCGGGGCAGACAAGCCAGTATCGCCTCCCAGCTGAGGTTCGATTCCAATCTGGGTCACCGGACTGGACGATTTGTTTGTTGCCCGACGCGTAAGATTTCGTCGCGAAAGGGGGTCCTACCTAATAGGAGTGCAGGGCGTTGGGGTCCCTTCGATGCCAATTTCTCACACTCCCTGGGCGCCCTGGGGCCGGATCCGAGCATGGCTCGAGGATGTTCGGCAGTTTGCGAACGTCGCCTGAGTCAGTCCATGCGCACGCATGCGCGCCGCGACCCGAGGTGCATCGCGTCGACCACGAGACCTTAGTGGCGGCTCGTGGTCGCCGAGTGCGGCGGCCATCACGCGCCGGCCCGGTGTTCCGAGATCGACGAAGCCGGCGTCCGGTGGAGACGCCGTCACCTGTGCTCGCGCTCGCCGTCTACTGGATTCCGAAGAAGATGAAGGTGCCGCGGTTGGTCGCCGTGACAATGTCGACCCGGCCATCCTGGTCGAGGTCCACGGCCGTGAACTGCGCGCCCACGCCTGACCGGTTGTGGATCAGCTCCGGCACGAACTCGGCGCCGCCAGGCGCCTTGGGGTTGCGAACGGTCCTGAACCAGTACAACGCGGGGAGGCCGTGGGGATCCGGGTCGACATAACTCTCCTGATGGGAGAACACCCGCTTGCCGGTGATGAAGTCGGGAATGCCGTCGCGATCGATGTCCGCGACGGCCGCCGCGTGCATCTGCGACATGGTGACGCTGGCCGCGTTCCTGGTCGAATAATCGTCCACGATCATGTGGCGTACGAACGAGATCGCGCCGCTGGCGTCGCGCTTCTGTTCGAACCAGGCCAGGCCGAAGCCGTGGGCATTGAGTCCGGTGACGAGATCGTTGAGCGTGTCGCCGTTGACGTCGTACACGGCCATGAGCGCGCCGCCGGCTCCCTCGGCCGGTCCCCATCGCCCGAACGCCACAGCGTGATAGCGCCACGGCCCCGTGCTTTGCGCCGGCGGCTGCTCCCACCAGCCGGCCGCCTGCGTCACGTCGATGCGGCCGTCGCCATTGATGTCGCCCGTGCCCAGGCCGTGACCGAAGCCGAGCCCGGGCTCGGAAATCGGAAATACGGGCCAGGGCTGCGTCGGATCGGTGGGAGGGACCTTGGCATAGGCGATCGTGCCGCCGACGCCGCCCATCACGAAGACGATCTCAGGCGTGCCGTCGCCGTCGAGATCCCGCATCGCCGTGAACTCGCTCGTGATCTGTGGAAGGACACGATGGCCCACCCATCGACGCTTCTCTCCCCTGGGGTTCACGTACAGCGTCATCGGCCGGCTCTCGCCGGCCAACACATCCGTCCAACCATCACCGGTGAAATCGAAGGCATAGTCCGTCCAGGTCGGGGCGAAGCTCGACGTGGGACTCTGGGCAGGCGCCACGTACAGTTCGTAGCGCCTCGTGTAATCGGGTCCGAGGTAGTAATACGGCCCCGACACGACGTCGAGGGTCCCATCCCGGTTGAAGTCGCCGGCTCCGGCGCCCCACGCAAAATAGAAGTCGTCCAGCCGTTGCATGCGGAACCGGCTCGAGACGACTTCGAGCGGCACGGTTTTGACGTGCAGGTCCTTGAACGCCAGGTCTTTGAACCGCACCTCGCCCGAGCCCACGTAGAGCGCCACCGGGCCGTAGCCGGTCCGGTCTTCCGTGGCCCCCGGCAAGATCTCGATGCCGTGATTCAGCCTCGGACGGATGACATCGGAGTCGAGTGCCACGCTGATGAGATTCCACTCGTCCTGCCGCACACCCGGGGCGGGTGGTTCAAGCGCGGGCAAGAGTGTCGGCAGGGTCATCGGGGATCCCCCGCGGCCGGCTCCGGTGGTCGGAATGCCTTTCTCGCGATCGCCCGCGCCGACTGGCGGCGCGCTGCGCAGGAACGGTCCCACCGGACGCAGGGGGTCGCGCTGGACTTCACGCCCGGCGGCATCCAGCGCAACACGGTAGATCGCCAGGTCGCCCTCCTTGAGCGAGAGCAGGACGCCGGTGCGCCCGCCGGGCGTGTCCTGCACTCGAAATAGCACGCCGGCATCGCACCGCGAGGCACAGCGGAACCGCGAGAAAAAGTTCAGGTCCTGGTAGGAGCGGTCCAGGACGAGCCAGCTCCCACCCTGTCCGGCCTTTCCCGTCACCTCGCCGTTTTCGGCCGTCCAGGCGCCGTCACCGACGACGGTCCATCCGCCCAGCCCACTGCCGGTGAAGACGGTGTCCGGCTTGAAGTCGGTGGCCGGCCCCTGCGCGGCCAGAAGCGGCGCGAGAAGCGCGGCGGCAAGCATGGTGCTAACGAGGGTGTGTCGCTGCATAGGCCGGAGTCGAATGTGGAAATAGTCGATTATCGATTCTCGATAGTCAACTGCTCTGTAGAATGTCGCTGAATCTTCGGCCGGCTCAACCTGAGTTAGATCCTCGAGGAGTTTCCGCATGGCTCGCTTCGGACTTCGTCTGCCGGCCGCACTTGCCGGCGCCTCCGCCCTGGGCCTGGTCGTGGCGATCGGCAGCACGTGGCCGCTTGCCCAACAGGCGGTCCAGGATCGGCCGTGGATCGGCTACGCCGGCACGGTCGAGTCCTCGCGTCACTTCCCGAACAGCCAGATCAACAAGGCGAACGTCACGCGACTGGAAGTCGCCTGGACGTATCCGTTCAGCGACACCGTGTCGACGCCGGTCGTGGCCCGCGGCATGATCTTCGGCCGTGGTCGCAACGGCGCGCTCGTTGCCATCGATGCGAAGACCGGCACCGAGATCTGGGTGCGCGAGAAGATGGACGGCATGACGTCGCGCGGCGTGAACTACTGGGAGAGCGCCGACGGCGCGGATCGCCGGTTGCTCTTCGCGATGAACGACTACCTGCAGGCGATCGACGCCCGCACTGGCAAGCTGATCACCACGTTCGGCGACGCCGGGGCCGTCGATTTGCGCGAAGGCCTCGGGCGCGATGCCAAGACCATCGCCCGGATCCAGTCGAACACGCCCGGTCAGGTGTTCGAGAACCTCCTCCTGCTGGGCTCGGCACCGGGTGAGGGCTACATGTCGGCGCCAGGGCACGTGCGCGCCTTCGACGTGATCACTGGCGCGCAAGTCTGGCGGTTCAACACCATTCCGCAGCCGGGCGAGTTCGGCTACGACACGTGGCCGCCCGAGGCCTACAAGTACATCGGCGCCGTCAACACCTGGGGGGAGTTGTCGGTGGATCCCGTGCGCGCCATCGCTTACTTTCCCACCGGATCGCCGACCTACGACTACTACGGGGCCGATCGGCCCGGCGCCAACCTGTTTGGCACCAGCCTGCTCGCGCTCGATGCCCGCACTGGCAAGCGCATCTGGCACTTCCAGCTCGTGCACCACGATCTCTGGGATTTCGACACCAGCGCCGCACCGCAGTTGACGACCATCCAGCACGACGGAAAGGCGCGTGACGTGGTCGCGCTGGCCGGCAAGAGCGGCTTCATGTACGTCTTCGATCGTGTCAGCGGCGAACCGATCTGGCCGATCGAAGAGCGGCCGGTGCCGGTGAGCGGCATGCCGGGGGAGAAGAGCTGGCCGACCCAGCCCTTTCCCACGGTCGTCCCGCCGTTCAGCCGACTGACCTTCTCCGAAGACGACATCAATCCGTTCAACAACATCACGCCCCAGGAACGCGCGGCCTTCCGGGATCGCGTGCGCGGCACGAAGAACCTCGGGATGTTCACGCCGATCGACTTCATCGACACGCTGCACATTCCCGGCAGCAACGGCGGGGCCGTGTTCGGCGGGACCGCATCCGAGCCGGGGACCGGTATGGTCTATGTGATTGGTCAGGACAACCCGGGCATCCTGCGGCTGTTACGGCCCGGTGAACCGCGCAACCGCTTCGGCGGCGCGGCAACGCCCGGCGGGGTCGTCTACGAGCGGGACTGTCAGGTCTGCCACGGTCCCAACCGTTCGGGCACCGAGAATGCGCCGTCGCTCGTCGATCTGACCGAGCGTCTCGACGAGGCGGCCATTCGCGCGACGGTGATCGGCGGCAAGGGCCGGATGCCGGCGTTTCCGCATCTCACCGATACCGAGATGGCGGCACTCCTTACCTATCTGAGCACGCCATCTCTCGGGCCGCGTCGACGGGCGGCGTTCCCGGCGCCCGTGTACCCGCCGGGACCGGTTCCCCCCGGTGAGCCGCACGTTCAGGCGCGACACGCCGGCATGTCGCCACACAATCGTGCGGCCCACGGTGGTAGCAGCTAGGACGACCGTAGGAACGAT
>DAINCF010000007.1:0-38484 GCA_036732565.1 Vicinamibacterales bacterium | reverse complement strand
CGAGGACCACCACCTGCCCGCGCTGCGCCGCTGTCGTCGCCGCAATCGAGGGCCGGGCCAGCAGCGCGGCGCGCGTCTCGTCGATGCCGCCCGCGTCGGCGCCGGCGATGATCCACTCGGGATCCCACTGCACGATGTGCTCATCGGTGACGCGGTCATAGCTGACGAAGCCGTGCGTGGCGCCGACGTTATCGGCGCCCAGCACGCGGGTGATGTCGGTGAACAGCGTGTCACGGCCGTAGCTGTAGGACGCGTTGAAGCCCATGACGCGCGGAGGTCGGGTGCCAGCAGGCCGCCGAGCCGCCGCGCGCGCGATCGTCTCGTGAAAGCGTCGCGCCGCATCTTCCGCGCGCCCGTCCTCGCCGGTGAGGTATCCGATCAGGCGGATGTGCTGTTCGATCGACTCGAGCGTCTCGAACATCGTGTAGACGCGATAAACCGGTACGCCCGCCTGGCGCAGCAGCGCGGGGACATCGGAGCGCGCGTCGGCCGGCGTGAGCACCAGATCGGGATTGGCGCGCAGCACACTCTCGGGATCGAGCGCGACGACCGGACGATATCGACTGACGATATCGATGAGGTTGCTCATGCCGTGCAGGTACGCCGTGTCGCTGACGCCAACGATGCGCTCGGGTGGCACCACCGAGTAGAGGAACTCGTCGATCGACCCGTACTGCGACACGATGCGGCGCGGCGGCGCGCCGATGCCGATGCGCTCCTCGTCTGCGCCCGTGGCAAAGCGCGGGTAAGCGCGCTGCTCCATACGAACGGCCTTGTTGCCGCTGCCCTGATACGGTCGCGTCGGCGAGGCGATGAGGCTCGCGGGCGTGACGTGATGGACCACGACACCTGCGCACGCGATGGCCGCGACCAAGGCGGCGAGGGGCGCCATGTTCGTCACCACGCGCGCGACCATCGGTTGCCGGCCTTGCCTGTCTCCGCTCGCAGCGATCCACTGACGCCGGCATCGTGTTCGAGCTTGCGCCCGGAGAGCCACAACAGATCGGAGAGCCGATTGAGATACTTGAGGATGGTCGGCTGGATGGTCTCGCCGCTCTCGGCGAGGCGGACCACCGCCCGTTCGGCGCGACGGCAGACGGTGCGCGCCACATCGAAGGCCGCACTGCTCGTCGTGGCACCGGGGATCGACCAGTCGGAGAGCAGGCCCTCGATCGCCTCCAGCCGATGGACTTCGGTCGTCAGGCGATCGATCAGCTCGTCGGCGATGACGACCTGTGGCTTGGGGCTCTCGGGCGGTGTCGCCAATGCCGATCCCACCTTGAACAGCTCGCGCTGAATGGCGTGGGTGAGCTCGGCGAGCGGCGCATCCTCGCAGATCGATCGGGCGAAGCCGAGCGTGGAGTTCAGCTCGTCGACGGTGCCGTACGCTTCGACGCGCAGCGAGGCCTTCGAGACACGAATGCCGCCGGCCAAGCCGGTCTGGCCTGAGTCACCGCGGGTGGTGGCAATGCTGCCCATGATGGATCTCCGAGAATCGGCAGACCACGGGCAGAGCGCAGCGTGTCAGTGGAAGTGAGCTGGAAGGACCAGGGTTCCAATGCATGCTTTCTGTTCTCCGCAGAAAGTCAGCCGAACGAATTCCCCTGGGTAGGTCTCCTGGCTCGGAGGCGTCGACGTTTCGGTCGACAGTCGCTTCGGCCTTCCCCGGCCGCCTGGCCGAGTGGCTTCTTCGAAGCGACGTTCCTCACTCACAGTGGCGGGACCGCGCCGGATTCACACCGGACTTCCCTGTTATGCCCCTCGTGGGCACCCAAGGCGAGGGACGTTTATATCACGAACGGCAGCCTCGACTCGGGACGATCGGCGGCCCGGGGCCTGGGACCTGGGGCGTGGGCCGGTTGGCTCGCGGCCCGGGGCTCGTGGCTTGGGACTTGACAAAGGCGTCTTTCGAGGCTTCAATGTCCATGTTTTGAATAATCAAAAACACAAGTTTGCCTGGCGTGGGCGCGTATGGGTGGCGCTTGCCGTCGCCCTCATCGCGCTGGTTGGTGCCACGCGCGCGGAGGCGCAAAGCGCGACCAACCTGTCGGGCTACATGGACTTCCACTACAACAAGCCCGAGTTCGATGATGGCCGTTTGGACTTCCATCGATTCGTGCTGCTGGTCACGCATCAGTTCAGCGATCGCATCCGCTTCGTCGGCGAGCTCGAGCTGGAGCACGCCTTCGTCGAGGGGCTCGAGGACGCGGGTGAACTGGAGCTCGAGCAGGCATACGTCGACTTCCTGCTGACGCGCGCGTTCAACGTCCGCGCTGGCATGCTGCTCGCGCCCGTGGGCATCATCAACGAGCGCCACGAGCCGCCGGTCTACTACGGCGTCGAGCGACCGTTCGTGGACACGGTGATCGTGCCGTCCACGTGGTTCGAGACAGGCGCCGGCATCCACGGCGAGATCGGGCGCGGGTGGCGCTACCGCGCCTACGTCATGGCCCCGCTGAATGCGGCGGAGTTCAACGCCGAGGACGGCATTCGCGAGGGCCGTCAGAAGGGCGCAGACGCCAATGCGGGCCGCATCGCGACCACCGGTCGTCTCGAGTACGTGGGCGTTCGCGGACTGACCGTGGCGGGCAGTTGGTGGTCGGGACGCTCGGGCTTCGAGTTCCGTCCGCGCTTCGACGTGCCCGTCAACCTCGTCGAAGGCGATGCCCGCTACTCGCGCGACCGACTCGAGCTGCGCGCGCAAGTGGCGCAGGTGTCGATCGGCAACGCCGACCTGCTGAACGATGCGTTGGCGCGGCGGATAGGCGTCGATCCCAACATCGCCAAGACGCTGCGTGGCTTCTACCTGGAGGGCGGGTATCGGGTCATCTCCGGCGCGCGCTGGGGAGACGTCGGTGCGTTCGCGCGCTACGAGAACTTCAACACGCAGGCGAAGATGCCCACCGGGTACGTGCCGCTGGAGGAGTTCGATCGCGACGCGTGGGTCATCGGCGCCACCTACTGGCCCGATCCCGACATCGCCGTGAAGGTGGACTACTCCATCGTGCGCAGCCGCGCGTCAATCGCCGCGCCAAACAGCTTCAATGTCGGGCTGGGATGGTGGTTCTAGGGTTCTCGGGGTTCTAGGGTTCGGGGGTTCTGAGGTTCTATGGTTCGAACGGTTCGGAACGGTCTGCTCCTCGTCACGGTCGCTGTGCTCGCCGGCAGCGCGTGGGTGACGTCCGCGCGCGGCCAGGCGCAAGTTGTCGAGATCACCGCGGAGCGTTTCAGCTTCACGCCGTCCCAGGTGCGCGTGAAGGCGGGCGTGCCCGTGGAATTTCACCTCCGCAGTGACGACACCGATCACGGGTTTCACATCATCGGCACCGACGTGCGTCTGAAAATTCCGAAGCGCGGTCGTGGCGTGGCCACGGTCACGTTCGAGCCGGCGGCGGGACGCTACACGTTCGAGTGCTCCGAGATCTGCGGCGCGGGACATGGGTTCATGCGCGGCACGATCGTCGCCGAGTAGCCGATGCCACGCCTTCCTCGTCCGCTCTCGGCGCCAATCGTTGTGCTTGCCGGTGCGTTCGCCGCGCTCGTCACCGCCACGTGGGTCAGCGCCCAGTCGGGCGCGCGTCCCGGCGATCCGCTGGCCGGCATCACGCCCACCGAGTTCGCGGAGTTCCGATTGGGACTCGACGACTTTCTGGAGGTCGAGTCCGCGGAAGAGGGGCTGGGTCCCGCGTTCAACGGCACGAGCTGCGCCGCGTGCCACAACGTGCCGACGATCGGCGGCACCGGCACCGTCACCGAGTTGCGAGCGGGACGGCGCAACGAGCGCGGCGAGTTCGAGTCGCTCGATCAGTCGGGAACCGGCGAGACGCTGTTCCAGACGTTCTCGATCCCCTCGCACGGCTGCCAGGCGATCGTTCCCGACGAGGCCAACGTGATTGCGCGACGAGTGGCGATTCCGCTGTTCGGCGCCGGTCTCGTCGAAGCCATTCCCGACGACACCATCCGGGCGCTGGAGGACCCGTTCGATCGCAACGGCGACGACGTCAGCGGGCGCGCGGCCCTCATCGTCGACGTCGCGACAAGCGAGAGACGGATCGGCCGCTTCGGGTGGAAGGCGCAGCACGCAACGCTCTTCACGTTCGGCGCCGACGCGTATCGCAACGAGATGGGGATCACCAACGATGTCTTCGGGAGCGAGCTGGCGCTGGCCGTCACAGCGGATCGTCTACGCCTCTGCGATCCGATCCCCGATCCTGAAGACATCGTCGATCCGCGGACGCGGCGCCGTGGCATCGACAACTTTGCGAGCTTCATGACGTTCCTGGCGCCGCTCGATCGCGGACCGATCGACGACACCACGCGCAGTGGCGAGCGCGTCTTCAGCGCCATCGGCTGCGCCAATTGCCATGTGCCGTCGCTGACGACTGGCGTGAGCAGCAACCCGCTGTTCAATCGCAAGGTGGTGCCGCTGTTCTCGGACCTCTTGCTGCACGACGTGGGCACGGGCGACGGCATCAAGCAGGCCTCGGCCGAGCCCAACGAGATCCGCACACCGGCGTTGTGGGGCCTGCGCTTCAGGAGGCCGCTGCTCCACGACGGCAGTGTGGCGACGATCGAGGAAGCCATCCTCCGTCACGCGCGTGAAGCCGACTTGGCCAGACGAGGCTTCGAGCGCCTGACCGATGGCGAGCGCGCCGCGCTCCTCACGTTCCTCCGATCGTTGTAGGGGCAGTTCGCGAACCGCCCCTACGCCTGCTCGCGATAGACCTGAAACCCCGGCCAGGACTGGTTGACCGTCATCATCTCGAGGCGGTTGATGTTGACGTGCGGCGGCAACGAGACGACCCAGAAGATGGCCTCGGCGATGTCCTCGGGCTGCAGGGGGTGGGCGCCTTTGTAGAACGTTTGCGAGGCCGACTGATCGCCTCCGGTGCGCACCAGCGTGAACTCGGTTTCCGCCATCCCCGGCTCGAGCGCGGTCACGCGGACGCCGGTGCCGTGCAGATCGGAGCGGAGGCCAACAGAGAGCTGGCTGACGAACGCCTTGGTCGCGCCGTAGACGTTGCCGCCGGGATAGGGATAGTAGGCGGCGATCGAGCTGATGTTCACGATGATGCCCTTGCGCGCAATGATCCCCGGCAGCAGGCGATGCGTGAGCGTCACCAGGCTCGTGACGTTGGTCTCGATCATCGTGCGCCACTCGTCGAGACTGGCCTTGGGCGCCGGCGCCAGGCCGAGCGCCAGGCCGGCGTTATTCACCAGCACGTCGAACTCGCGAAAGCCCTCCGGCAACGTGCTCAGGGCGGCGTCCATGGCCGACTCGTCGCGGATGTCGAACGCCGCCGTCGCCACGCGGTCCTCGCCCAACTCCTTGGCGAGGGCCTGTAGGCGATCCACCCGTCGCCCGGTCGCCACCACCTTCCAGCCTTCCTTGATGAAACGTCGAGCGGTCGCCGCCCCAAACCCGGAGGTCCCGCCCGTAATCAGCACGGTCTTCGTCATGCGCTAAAGCATAAACGAGGGTGCCCACGGCGCCCGAGGTGCCCAAGGTGCGCAAGGTGCAGCGCATCAGCACCTTGGGCACCCCGCGCACCTCGTGCACCCTGGCACTCTGTGCACCTCCGGCACCCTGGGCACCCTGGGCACCCTGGGCACCCTGGGCACCCTGAGTGCGATTGAACCCCATTGATACTGCTGTCGTAATATATCTTGTCATGCAAGATAGCTTGCGTTACAACTTAATATATGGCGCCTGAATCCCCCCGCGGCGAGGAGCGGCGAAGCATCGAGCGGGAGCTCAAGCGCGGCTCGCTCGAGCTCATCGTCCTGCACTTGCTCGAGCCCGGCGAGGCCTACGGCTACGAGATCGTCTCGAAGCTCACCGCCGAGACCAATGGGGCGCTCGAGGTCACCGACGGCACCCTCTACCCCGTGCTGTATCGGCTGGAGCGCGCCGAGTTCGTGTCGGTGCGATGGGAAACACCCGAGCGCGGCGTGCCGCGCAAGTACTACAGGCTGACCGAGGCGGGCCGAGAGGAGCTCTGGCGCCTCACCGGTGAGTGGATGACGTTCGCAAGGGCGATGGCCAAGCTGCTCGGCAGCACTGGCCTCTAGCCGGTTCGCGATCTGTCCGCCGACGCCAACGCGGAGGTGGAATCGCCCCCAACGGAGACATTGAGATGACGATCACCGCTGACGACTACGTGAACCGCGTCTTGGATTGGCTTCCCCGCTCGACCCCGGAGCGCGATCAGATCGCGACCGAGCTCCGCGGCCACATCGCGGAACGCCTGGCGGGAGGCCACTCGCTCGATGAAGTGATTCAGCAGCTGGGCGATCCCGCCGCGCTCGCCGAGTCGTACTTGTCGGCGGTGCCGCTCGTCAGCGCGCCGTTCGGTCGTCGCGCGCTCGCGAAGCTGATCGACATCGTGTTGATCGTCGCGTTCATCGCGCCGAGCGTCGCGTTCCTGTTCGTCGTCGCGAAGGACGAAGTGCGGCCGTTTCTGGTGCTCTTCGGTGCTCTGGCGTCGAGCATCTTCGTTGCGCTGTATCTCGTCATCGCCGAGGCCAGGCTCGGATACACCGTCGGCAAGCACGCGATGGGCCTGCGGGTGGTGCGCGAATCGGGCACGCGCATTTCCGTCGGTCAGTCCATCGTCCGTCAGTTGCCGATGTTGCTGCAGATGTACTGGATCGACGTGCTCTTCGCGCTGTTCACCGAAAAAAGCCAGCGCGCGTTCGAGCTGCTGTCGAAGACGCGAGTGGTCAAGGACTGGCAGGCCTGATCTCAATCGTCGGTCCAGTCGTGGGGTCCGCCTTGCCGGGCCCCCGGCGCGGCAACCTCGCTGGGGTGGCTTTAGGCGAACCTGGGCCGGCTAAGTACGTTGGTTACTGTTGCGCGCCGACTGAGCGCAGGAAGTCGACGACGGTGTTGTGGCGACCGCGGATGGCCATATTCAAGGGCGTACGCCATTCGCCGTCGCGTCGGTCCTCGCCGCGGGTGGCCCACACGCGAGCGTTGACGTCGGCGCCTCGGCCGACCAGCGCGCGGACGACCGTCAGACGACCCTCGCCGCTGGCCTGAATGAGCGCGTTCTCATCACCATCGACCACCATGTCGATGCTGGCCCCGCGCGACAGGAGCAACTCGACGACGTCTGTATGGCCCTCGCGCGCGGCCATGATCAACGGATTGCCGTCACCAGGTACGCCCAAGTCCACGTCGGCACCGTGGTCCAAGAGCAGATGCACCACCCTCGGATGACCGGCACGGGCCGCCGCGATCAACGGGCTGCCGTCACCAAGCGCGACAGAGTTCACATCGACGCCCGCCGCAATCAGGCCGCTGACGTCATCGAGATCGCCTTCCTCGGCGGCCTCGATCAGCGCAACGCCGAGCCTACCGGACCCTTTCGACAAAGACAGCGCCTGCAGCACACCAGCCCACGGAGCCGGATGAAGCTCGGGCCCAAGTCGCCGCACCGGTGTGCGCTCGACGGCCTGCACGGGCCCAATCGTCGAGACCATCGCGCAAGTGACAGCGATGGCTACGGCGTGCGGCAGCCAGTGGGCCCGGCCTCTGCGCTGTCGCTCGTCGAGTAGGGCCCGAACGCGCGTCGACAGATCACTGCGGCACGCCATGGCCGGCACCACCTGCTGTGGAACGTCCCTGAGGCGCTGGGCCAGCGTCACCAATTGATCGGCATATGCCGTTCGATCGGCCGTCCGAATCACCGCGTCGTCGCACGCACGCTCGGCTTCGAGCGAGAGCTGGCGCATCGCCGTCCACGCGAGCGGATGAAACCAGTACAACGCGCGGACGGTGCGCGCCACGAGCTGGCCAATCCAGTCATTGCGATAGACATGCTCCATCTCGTGGAGCAACGCATGGCGCAGATCCGCGTCGCTCCACTCTCGTGCCTCCATCGGTAGAAGGATGACGGGGCGCCCAAGTCCCCATGTGAGCGGCACGGCTATGTCTTCGTGCAAGAGGGCGTCGACGGAACGAGTGAGGCCAGCCTCCACGGCAAGTGCGTCGACCAGGGGGCGCGCGTCGAGCCACGGCAAGGCACGCCGCGTCAGTCGTCTCAGGCGCCCCAGCGCGTGCAGCAGCGATCCGATCAACACCGCGGCCCCGATCGCCCACACGCCCAGGATCGCCTCGCCGACCGACGGCATCCCGACGTTGGACACACTGCGCTCGGCTGCTCCTCGAGCCATCGTGTCGCCGGCAACCAATTCTGTCGTCGGTTGGGGCGTCAAGAGACCGCGCACGGCCGGCACATCGATCGGCACGGCGAACGACGCGGGAGGGATGAGGATCTCGGTCAGCGGCATGCCGATCAACGCACCGAACGTGCACGCGAGGATCACGTGACGGACCGACGCCGGGGCCCGGCGGCACAGACGCACAGCGGTCAGGCCGGCCACGAGGACGATCGTGGCCTTCACAACGAGCGAGAGCGCGATCATCGTCAATCCTTTCTCGATCGAACCCGATCGATCTCGGCGCGCAAGGCATCGAGCTCGTCGTCGGTCCAGCTTTCCTGACTGAGGAGCGCCGCCGCGGTCTGCTGCGGAGAGCCCTGAAAGAACACGCGCACGAGCTGCTGCAGCGCCGCGCGCCGCGCCGTCGCGCGAGAGGTCGTCGGCGAGTACAGGTACCGCGGACCGTCGTCGCGATGGCGAATCGTCCCCTTGGCTTCGAGCCGCGCGAGCATCGCCCGCACCGCGGAGTAGCTCGGCGGATCGGTCAGCCGGGCCCGAATCTCCTCGGCCGTCGCGCGGTCGCCGAGCGCGAAGATGGCGTCCATGATTTCGCGCTCACGGCGGCTCAGTTTCTCGGGGATCAGCTTGGTCATGGGAATTTGTGTCGTGCTACAGACGTAGCATAGTGCTACAGGCGTAGCATGTCAACTACGAGGCATGTGAGGGCCGCCGCGATCGCGCCAGCAGCCGTGATCAGCGTCAGCGCCCGGACGACATCGTCGTGCGTCGATGCGGGCGGATCGGTCGGATCGCCGATCCAGACGTCGGTCACCATCACACCCTTCATCCAAATCGGCCCGACGAGACGACGCTGAAGGGCGCCGGCGGTGGCGGCTTCGCTCCAGCCAGAGTTGGGACCGGGCAAGATGTCATGCTGCCGCGCGCCAACGACGAACGCCTTGCCGGCGGAGCAGTGCGGCACGACCACCGCAACGCACGCCAGCAGCAGCCACGTCAATCGAGCCGGGAGGTAGTTCATCACATCGTCCAGCCGCGCGCCGCACCAACCGAAGCGGAGATATCGCGGGGTCTTGTAGCCCACCATCGAGTCCATCGTGCTGACCACCTTGAAGAGCACGAGACCTGGTAGACCGATGAGGGCGTACCAGAACAGCGGGCTGATGAAGCCATCGGTCAGGTTCTCGCTGAGGCTTTCGATGGCCGCACGGCGACAGGCGGCGCCGTCCATCCGATCGATGTCGCGCCCGACCAGCATGGTGATGGCCGATCGCGCTCCGGCAAGGTCGTCACGCATGGCCGCGCGCTCGACGCGCCACACATGCCGCAGCAGATCGCCGAGTGCGAGGAAGCTATACGTCAGGAAGAGGTGAAGCGTCCAAGCCAACCACGGCGTCGCGCCAGCGCTGAGCACGACGACGACAGCAAGGCCCCCGACCCAGACGATCGCCAGAAGTGCGAAGAGCGCAATTCCCCCGGCATAGCCGTCCAGTCCAAGTCGTCGCAGCTGCGTCTCGACCGCGGACAGGGTGCCGCCGATCAATCGAATCGGGTGGAACCGATACTGTGGATCGCCGATGAGTAGATCGAGCGCGACGGCCAGCGCGAGAATGACGGGGTGACCAGCCAGAACCTCGCTCAGCGGGAGCGCCACTTCTCGCTCCAGCCGAGCGCGATGGCGTCGAGGACGAGCTCCCGAGCGTCGTGCAGACCGGACGCGTGCAGCCGACGATGGAACTCCAGCCAGCGGTCGGGCTGTGAGGCCAGACTCGCCGCCAGCGTGGCCGACTGCTGAATGATTGCCTCGCGCGCCACCGATGCGGGGAGCGTCCCGTGACGAATGCGGTCCAGCACCGCCGCCAGCGCGTGCGCCGCGGCGCCCACCAGCGGCTCGTAGAAGACGGCCTTGCTGTTCTTCTTCAACAACTCGAGGTCGGACGCCGACAGGCGCGTCGCGAGGTCGGCGAAGATCGTCGCTTCCTTCAACCCGTAGCGGCCGAGCGCATGAAACGCTCCACGGGTGTAACTCGGCTCCAGGCCGTTCTGCCACCGCAGGGCTTCCGCCGTGGCCTTTCGCACGGCCAGGCCGATGATCTCGCCAAGCTTCACGTGAGGGCTCGTCGAGCTCAGCGCGACACCTTCGGTGACCGACGCGATGCAGTACTGGTCCGTCCCTGTCCCGGTGGCCAGGTCCTCGGAGTAGCAGCTCGGCACCGTCAGCCGCTGCAGCGCCGCGCTCTTGCCCTCGGTCATCGTGATCGCCGTGCGGGCGAGCGCGGCCGGCGTCAACGGTGCGTCGATCAGCAGGATGGTGTTGATGGTCCCACTGACAGTATTACTGTGAGCAGTGTCTCCTAGGGCGGCCGCGACTTTCTCCATGCCGTCGCGCGTCTCGCGCCAGGCCGCGGGATCGCCGGCGCACGTGGCGTTGCTCTGCACGCCCGCCGTGACGACGGCCGTCACATGGACATCCAGATCTTCCTCGGACACGATGGCGGCATAGTGCATGTTGGCCGCCGTACCCATCACCGCGGTGTTCTGCGGCGGCAGCTCGATCTCTTCGCATACCGAATCGTGATAGGCCACCTGGCCGTGCTCTGTGATGATTTTCGCGCGCGCCGTGTGCCCGCTGCCCTCGCAGCTCTGATGGTTGACCAGATGCCGTAAGTGCCCGGTCTGGCCGCCGTTGCGCACCGATGTCGACAACACGGTGTGCGGCGTCGCGAAATCGACAACGAGAAATCGACCGTGGCGGCGAATCGTCGCGGCCGGCGTCGTGAGCAGCGTTTCCCAGTGCATCGTGGTCATTGCGTAGCGAGGGCCGCCAATGCGGCCAGTCCGTCAGTATCACCCGAATGCGACGGCACGAGCGCCGTCACCGTCGTCCCGTCCTGCACCAGCTGCTGGTGAAGGCGAGCGAGCGAGGCGCGATTCTCCGCCTGGCTGTCGCTGAAGATCCAGGCCGCGCCCTCGAGATTGCCGTCGCTGTCGACGTCCGCCGCGTCCCCCACGAACAGCACGTCGTTGACGAGATACGCGGCGCTCCCTGCTGTATGCCCTGGCACGGCGAACACGCGCACCGAAACCGCGTCACTCAACGTCAGGCGCTCGCCATCCCTCAGCACGCGGTCCACGGTCACACCTGTCGGCCTGGCGGGAAAGAACCGAAGCAGCGGGCCGCGTGCCTGCACGTGGCCTCCAATCAGGGCAACCTCGGCGTCGAGCGCCATCACGTGCGCGTTCGGAAACACGTTGACGCTGGCCATGTGATCCCGATGACCGTGCGTCAACAGAATCGCTGTCACCGCGTCGGACCCGAGGCCGCGCCGCTCGAGCTCCTCCAGAATTGGATGGCCAGCGGGATCGTTGCCGGCGTCGATGAGCGCGACCTCGCGATCACTCAAGGGCACGACCCCGATGGCGACGATGCCGTCCTGCACGATCCGAATGCCTCCGATGTCCGCGCCGTCGGCGATCGCCTTCCGCCCCAGGAACGTCATCGCCAGCACGGTGCCCACGGCAACGACGAACAGCGCGATCGCCAGCAGCAGGATCTTCGCAACGCGTGTGAAGGACATCGGCTCCGCAGGCAATAGTAGCGGAGAGCTCGGAGGCCTGCCCCGAGCGAGCCAGCCCGCTGGGGCTGGCGAGTCGATGGGTAGTGGCTACGCGCCGGGTCGCGGCTACGCATCAGCCCGTGTTTGCCTCCAATTGCCTGACTCGACACACCTTGTCGGCCAGCCATCGGCCGGCGGCAGGTGGGGGGGGCACGCATTACCCGGATGCGAGCCACCCGTTGCGCATCGGCTTGGCATTCGTCGACTAGTCGAGTCGGCCCGCGCCTTGCAGCCTGATGCGAACGTTCACGCTCGGGGTCGCCGCGCTCGTCTCAGACGAACACCGGCCTCCGCGCGTCGCGTAGACCTTCACTCACCCTTACCACACGCCACGCTTTACGCGATCCGCGCAGGTCAGCTCCTTTCATAGGAGCGCGCAACCCGAGCTCCTCGAGTGGCCTTGGAGTGGAGGACGCCCATGGTAGTGCGATGCCTGCTCGCAGTTTCTGCCCCGATCTCGGCGGCGGCTCTGGCCGCTGCTGTCATCGCGCTCGGACCAACCAGCGTCGCGACGCTGGTGGCCGAGCGCGCCGCTGAGCGCATGCCGAGCCTGTCTCCTCGGGATGCCTGGGACACATTCACCGCCGACCTCACCATCCGTCGTCATCTACTGGCGGCGGACGGCGCGACCAGCGCCGAGGCGCCGACCGTCCGCTATCGCTGGACCCGCGCGCAACGCGCGGGAGGCTGGAAGAGCATCGTCGAGGTCAGTGCTCTTACTGCACCAACCGTTCGAACGCCAAAAGGCCCTGTGCTCCTGGAACAACCGTCATCCGTCGTGCGCATTGAAGACGATGAGGATGGAACGCCGCTGCGGGTGTTCGATCGGCGCGGACGGCCGATGCACTTACCGACGGTCGACGATCGTCGCGTGCTCGGCGAGCCGGTCGAGGGCAGCTTTCGTGTGCCCGCGCTCCCTGAGCTCGCGCACCCGCGGGCCGGGCGGCGCGGCGAACGCGGACGCGATTGGGTGGATGGGTTGGTCGCGCTCCCCGACCGCAAGGCTGCCAGGCGCGAGGCCCTCAGCCGTCGATTCGGTCGCGCCAACGGGCGTGTCCGGAACCTGGATCGTTTCATCACCGGCGACGGCACGCACACGATCGAGGTGCTGGCGGATAGCTCCACGGCCGTGCCCGTCGAGATCAACGTCGCGCGCGATGGGCTGCCGATCGCCCAGAGCACGTTGACCTACGAATCAGCCACCGATGGCACGCTACGCCGCCGCGCTGTGCGCACGGAGCAGCGCGTGTCTGGCGACACCGCGGTAGGAAGCACCGCACTAGGAAGCACCGCACTAGGAAGCACTGCCGCGCGAACTGTTACCCACATCGAGCTCGCCAACATCCGCCTCGAACGCCGAGGTGTGCAATGACTCCCTCCCGGTGGCTCGTCATCGCGCTGGCGACATCCGCGGCCCTGCTGAGTGGGACAGCCGCCCGCGCCCAGGATCGGCCCGTCGTCTTCGTGCACGGGATCAACTCCAACGGCGGCACCTGGGAAAGCACGGGCAACCTCTTGCAGGCCCACCTGGCGATCGACTCCTACTGGCCGACACTCCTAGGACCGTCGTACGGCGATCAAGCCAACCACCTGCACGGCCAACTCTGGTGGCTGCCGTCGAGCACCGTCGCCATCGGCCACAGCAACGGCGGCATCGTCTCTCGGCACTGGAGCGGATTGCACGACATCAGCGGTGTCCTGACGATGAGCACGCCGCATCGAGGAGCGCCGCTCTTCGCGCATATCGCCGACTGGATCAACTTCAACCTCCTGGCTTTCGATCTCATCAGCGGGGTGACCACCGCGTTCGGCGGGAGTTACGACGACTCGTGGTGGGTATACGCGGCCATTCAAGGCGTGCTGAGCCTCGCCACGCAAGGCGCGCAAGATGCGATCTTGCAGCTCGCGGGGACCTTGGGGCTTCACCGGTGGGAGCCAATCTTCCCCGAGATGATTCCCGGGTCGAGCTATCTCAACGCCTTGAACGCATCGGGGAACCTCGCGCGGGAGGCCTCGGCCATCCCCTCCCGTGTGGGCATCGTCAGCGTCGCGCACAACTTCTATTGGGGCGGCGTGTTTCGGACGGTGTGGCCGCAGTACGGCGACCAGATCTCTGGCGCCATTCACGCGTCGGCGGCCGTGCTCGACTACTACGCCGGCTATCTGTGGAGCAGTCCCAATCCGATCGACTGGCAGCGTGCGCAGAGGATCTCGAACGTCGCGTGGTGGCTGTGGGTGCACGAGGACATCTGGTGCCGAACCATCTCCGATCCCTCCCCATACGCCTACACCTCGTCAGGCTTCTGCGCCGAGAACGACACCGTCGTGCCGACGTGGAGTCAGGTCTATCCGAACGCGATCAACCTCGAGCACCGTGGCGCGCCGGCGCACATCGATCAGACCGACGGTATGGCCGCCACGGTGTACGAAACGCTGGTCGCGTTCATGCACGTGTATCCGCGCGGCGCCGAGCCGCCGCCGAATCCACCAAACCCACCGCCGCCCCCGCCGCCACCTCCTCCTCCACCACCGCCGAGCACGTCGAACACCCTCTATCCCGGCCAAGGGCTGGGCATGCAGCAGGAGATACGGTCGACCAACGATCGCTTTTCGCTGTTCTATCAAGCCGACGGCAATCTCGTGCTGTATCAGGAAGATGGCCGTCCGCTGTGGTCGAGTCGGACCGCAGGCACGAGCGCCGGCCGTGCGGTCATGCAGGATGATGGCAACTTCGTCATCTACGACGCCGGCGGCAACGGCGTATGGGACACCGCAACCAACGGCAACCCAGGCGCGGTCCTCATTCTGCAGGACGACGGCAACCTGGTCCTGTACGGCGGAAGCGGTACGCCGATCTGGGCGAGCGGCACGAATGGATCGTAGCCGTCAATGACGACCAAGCTCTGTTTGATCGCGTTGATCGGGACCATCGGGGTGTTGGTCGCCGCGCTCGGCGACCGCACTCCGAGCGCGGCGTCCGCGCACGAGACCGTCGCCGGCAATGACGCGTCCACGATCTGGCGGGTCGAAGGTCAGGCCTGGGGCAGTCCGGCTGTCGATGGATCGACGGTCTACTTCCTCGGAAAGACCCACGAAGTGGTCGCGCTGGATACAGAGACCGGCGTGGAGCGGTGGCGAGCACACACAGGAGAAGCAGGACTGGCCACATCAGGGTCTGCTGTGTTCATTGCTGGCGACGTGGTCGCCGCCGCCGACTACAACGTCGTGGCCTTCGATCGACGCGACGGCAGCCTGCGCTGGCGCTTCACGCCGACCGATGGCTATGCTCCGGGCATCTACTTGGGCGCGCCGTCAGGCGAGCTGATCTTCTCGGGGTCACCCGCCGCCCGTGTCTACGCCATCGACCACCGCACCGGGACGGCTCGCTGGTCTTCTCTCGTCGTCGACGATGGAAAGACGACGGTATTCCAGCCGGTGACGGATGGAGAAATCGTCGCGGCAGGGTACACGACCTTCACGGCCCCGCAGACTGGTGGCATCGTGGTGCTCGACGCCGCGACAGGTCGCGAGCGGTGGCGGGCGCCGTTCCCGCGGCCGGCCGATCCACTGCTGGACTCGAGCTGGGCCGGCGGGCCGCTGCTGACCCAGGACATCGTCATCGCCGTCAGCGGCGAGGGCGTCATCTTCGCCTTCGACCGCCAGTCCGGCTCCCTCCTCTGGACGCTGCCGAAATGGAGCACGACGCCGGCCGAGCCGGCCATTCGGCACGAACGCGACTTCCGGCCGCTGACGCGGTCGGTCGAGCGCATGTTCGTCGGGTCGTTGAGCGGAGACGTCGTCGCCTACCACCTGGCCGATCGACGTGAGCAGTGGCGGTACTCGTCAGCGCGGAACGGATCGATCGCGTTTCGCATGACGAGCGACGAGAGCGCGGTGTATGTGCCGTACGTCGACGGCTGCCTCGTCGCACTCGACAGCGTCACCGGTCGCGAACGCTGGCGCACCAGCGATCGCTTCGCCGGCTTCACCTGGACGCCCGCCATCTCGGGTGATCGAGTCTATGCGTCGGACTTCGTCTCAGGTTTCTTTGCGTTCAAACGCTGAAGTGACGTGGCCCGCTTGGGAGGCCTTTATGGAATATCTCGCGCGACTCCTTGTTCTCTTGGTCTCGGTCGGAATGGCCGGCTGTGATCGCGACACGCCGACGAGCCCGACTCGTCCCGTGGTGCCTGCGAGCCCATTCGTCGGTGCTTGGGTCGGCACTATCGTGGACAGCGCGGCAGGCTCGGGGGTGTTGCGCCTGACGATCACGGAGCATGTCGCCATCTCGCTCGTGGGATCGTGGGCGGCGATGTTCGGCAACGAGGCACTCAACGACAGCGGATCGCTGACAGCGTCGCTTGACGGATCGAACCTGCGTCTGTTCTTGACCGGACAGAGCTGCTCGCCGAGCGCCGGGGTTCGCACGACCATCGCGAACCTCGTCGTGGAAGGAACACGAATGGCGGGCAGCTACATCTCGCTCGGGTGCGGTGCGCCGCGGGACGGGCGGGTGGATCTCACCAGACAGTAGGGGCGGCTCGCGGCGTGTCCGCCGAAGCGCGCAGCGGAAGTGGAGCCGCCCCTACGAGCAATCACGCAAGCTCGAAGCGATCGAGGTTCATGACCTTGTCCCAGACCGCTACGAAATCATGGACGAATTTCTCCTGCGCATCCGAACTTCCATAGACCTCCGCCAGGGCCCGGAGCAAGGAATTTGAACCGAAGACGAGATCGACGCGCGTGGCGGTCCACTTGCGCTCACCCGTTGCGCGATCGTAGCTTTCGAATACGTCCTTGGCGTCCGATACCGCCTTCCACTCCGTCCCCATGTCGAGCAGGTTTACGAAGAAGTCGTTGGTCAGCGCCTCTGGCCGCTTGGTGAAGACGCCGTGTTGCGTCTGTCCAACGTTGGTATTCAGGACGCGCATGCCGCCAACGAGCACCGTCATCTCTGGCCCGCTCAGCTTCAGCAGTTGCGCTCGATCGACCAGCAGCTCCTCAGCCGATACCGTGTATTGCCCCCTCAGGTAGTTGCGGAAGCCGTCTGCGATTGGTTCGAGCACGGCGAAGGACTCCGTGTCGGTCTGCTGCTGCAAGGCGTCCATGCGTCCGGGCGTGAAGGGAACCGTCACGCTGTGACCGGCAGTCTTCGCGGCCTGCTCCACGCCTGCGCAACCGGCCAGGACGATCAGGTCAGCGAGCGAGACCTGCTTACCGCCAGACTGCGCGCCGTTGAACCCGCTCTGGATACCCTCGAGCGTCTTCAGCACTTTCGCCAGTTGGTCAGGCTGGTTGACTTCCCAATCCTTCTGCGGCGCGAGACGAACGCGCGCGCCGTTCGCACCGCCGCGCTTGTCGGAGCCGCGGAAGGTGGACGCCGACGCCCAGGCGGTCGACACCAGCTGCGAGACGGACAGGCCCGACGCCAGAATCTTGCTCTTGAGAGCAGCGATGTCCTGTGCATCGATCAACGTGTGATTGACCGCGGGAATCGGATCCTGCCAGATGAGCTCTTCCGCGGGAACCTCCGCGCCGAGATAGCGTGCGCGCGGCCCCATGTCGCGGTGCGTCAGCTTGAACCACGCCCGGGCAAACGCGTCGGCGAACTGATCGGGATTCGCGTAGAAGCGCCGCGAGATCTTCTCGTAGGCGGGATCGATGCGCAACGCGAGGTCCGTCGTCAGCATGGACGGCGCGCGACGCTTCGACGAGTCGTGGGCATCCGGTACTGTCTCGGCGCCCGCGCCGTTCTTCGGTTTCCACTGGTGCGCACCCGCCGGGCTCTTCGTCAGCTCCCATTCGTAGCCGAACAGATTTTCGAAGAAGTTGTTGCTCCACTTCGTCGGCGAGCTCGTCCAGGTGACTTCCAGGCCGCTGGTGATCGCGTCACCGCCTCTGCCGGTGGCATAGCGGCTCCTCCAGCCAAGGCCCTGCTCCTCGATGCCGGCCGCTTCCGGCTCAGGGCCCACCAGGGCCGCATCGCCGGCGCCGTGGGTCTTGCCGAACGTGTGACCGCCCGCGATCAGCGCGACGGTCTCTTCGTCGTTCATCGCCATGCGGCTGAACGTCTCGCGAATGTCCCGGGCCGCCGCGACGGGATCCGGGCTACCGTTCGGTCCTTCGGGGTTGACGTAAATCAGGCCCATCTGAACCGCGGCGAGCGGATTCTCGAGATCCCGGTCTCCAGAGTAGCGCTTGTCCTCGAGCCACTTGGTCTCGGCGCCCCAGAAGATGTCTTCTTCCGGTTCCCAGACGTCCTCGCGCCCACCGGCGAAGCCGAACGTCTTGAATCCCATCGATTCAAGAGCGACGTTGCCGCTGAGAATCATGAGGTCGGCCCATGAAATCTTCCGGCCGTACTTCTGCTTGATCGGCCACAGCAGCCGGCGCGCCTTGTCGAGGTTGCCGTTGTCGGGCCAGCTGTTGAGCGGAGCAAAACGCTGGCTGCCGTTCCCGCCACCACCGCGGCCGTCACCGGTGCGGTAGGTGCCGGCACTGTGCCAGGCCATACGAATGAACAGCGGTCCGTAGTGACCGAAGTCCGCCGGCCACCAGTCCTGTGAATCGGTCATCAGCGCGTGAAGGTCCTTCTTCACCGCGTCGAGATCGAGGCTCTTGAATTCCTCTGCGTAGTTGAAGCCCTTGTCCATGGGATTGGACGAGGGAGGACGCTGATGCAGGACCTTCAGGTTCAGTGAATTAGGCCACCAGTCCCGGTTCGACGTGCCGCCGCCAGGGGTGTGCTTGAAGGGGCATTTTGCGACCGTCGACGCGTTGTCGGTGGCCGGTGCAACGTTCCCGGTGGGTGGGGTGGGTGATTGACTCGACATGACACCTCCAGCAGTGTTTCTTCGGCGCGCGCCGCGCGCCAGAGCCTGTGAGCCCCGACGGCTGTTTGGCTTACCTGGCGCCACGCTATCGGCGCCACGTACGATGGGCTCGGGAATGCTCAGTATTTCGATCCGCCAGCTGATACGTCCAAGACATCATTGTTCTTACAGTGATAGTCTGCGGCTATGGATCTCTGGGCCACCCTTCCTGTCTCGCTGCGACAACTGCAATACATCGTCGCCGTAGCCGACTCGGGCGGCTTTCGCCGGGCCGCGGACGTCTGCCACGTGGCGCAGCCCTCCCTCAGCGCGCAGGTGGCACAGGCCGAGGAGGCGCTGGGCGTGCAGCTGTTCGAACGCGATCGACGCAGGGTCCGCGTCTCCGCCGCGGGAGCGCCGCTGGTGGAACAGGCGCGACAGGTTCTCCTGGCCGCACGCGATCTGCGCGAGCTGGCCCGGCGGCTGGCGGATCCCTATCGTGGCGTGCTGAAAGTCGGCGTCATTCCGACGGTGTGTCCCTATCTCCTGCCGGAGATCACCCCGTCCTTGTCGCACGCGTTTCCGGAGCTGACGATCGTCTGGAGCGAGGAGCGCACGCAGCTTCTCGTGCGTCAGGTCAAGGAAGGCAGCCTCGATGGCGCCATCCTCGCGCTCGAAGCCGACATCGGCGATCTCGAGCACGAGGCGCTCGGTCACGATGCGTTCGTGCTGGCCGCGGCTCCCGAGCACCCCCTGGTGCGCACGAAGAAGCCCGCGACGGCCGAGGTGCTGCGCGGAGCGACGGTGCTCCTGCTGGAAGATGGACACTGCTTTCGCGATCAGGCGCTCGGCCTCTGCGGAAACGCCGGCGCGCGCGAGGTCGGATATCGCGCCACCAGCCTCGCCACGCTCGTCCAGATGGTGGGTGCGAGCTCGGGGGTCACGTTGCTGCCGTCGCTCGCGGTGCCGGTCGAGAACCGGCGAGGTCAACTGCGCGTGCGATCGTTCGCGAATCCCAGCCCCGGCCGCACGCTGGCGCTCGTCTGGCGCCGCGGGTCGGCCGTCCGCACGGCGCTGGAACACATCGCGAAGACGATTCGAGCGGAGCTGGAGTCACCACGTAGGGGCGGCTCGACGTAGGGCGGCTCGCGAGCCGCCCCTACACTGCCCCTCAGGCCGACAGGAATCCCCCATCGACGCACAGATTGTGACCGACGACGAACGACGCCGCGTCGGACGCCAGCCACACGACCGCTTCGGCGACTTCCTCGGGCTGCCCCATGCGCCGCAGCGGCAAACCGGCGGCCACGACGCTCATGTCCGCCACTTTCGATCCCAGCATCATCGGAGTGACGACACGGCCTGGTGAGACGGCGTTGATGCGGATGCCGTGCGGCGCGTACTCGAGCGCTGCGGATCGGGTGAGCGAGAGGGCCGCGGCCTTGGATGCCGAGTACAGGGCGAACCCGGGATTTGGATTGCGCACGCCGCTCACCGACCCGTTGTTGATGATCACCCCCCGCCGATCCTGCGCGAGCATCACACGAATCTCCGATCGCATCAGCCGCACCAGCGCCCGCACGTTGCTGTCGAACACCGTGTCGTAGATCTCCTCGGGCTGGTCGAGGAGCGACGCACGCGGTTCCTGGTAGGCGGCGTTGTTGAAGGCCACGTCGAGCCGCCCCCAGCGATCGAGGGCACGGGCCATCAACGCATCGATGTGATCCGCGCGGGTGATGTCCGCGCCCACGAAGAGCGCCTCGCCACCCAGCGCGGTGCAGTGCTCGACGACATCGTGCCCACGCGCCTCGTCGCGTCCGGAGACAACGACCCGCGCGCCACGCCTGGCGAACGCCAGCGCCGTCGCACGCCCAATGCCCGACGTGGCACCGGTCACAAGCACCACACGATTCTCGTCCCCTTCACTCATCGCAAAGTCTCACCGAGTACGTAGCGCAGGCCCTCCGGCCTGCAGACAGTCGTGGGGGCCCCTGAAATCGGACCTCACGCATGATCGGTGCACGACCTCGGCGGCGTATTGTTCAGAATTGCTCTGCGAACTGCGCCGGCGTCATCCCGTAACTGCGCTTGAAGTGCTTCGTCAGGTGACTCTGATCGCAGAATCCCGCGGCGAGCGCCGCCGCCGCCGGGGCGATTCCGGCTGCCAGGGCCGCGCGCGCGTGCTGCAGCCGAATCTGCGTCAAGTACCCGTGCGGTGGCATCCCGATCACCTGCCGGAACAGGCGGATGAAGTGGAACGGGCTGAGTCCTGAGACCCCCGCGAGCTCGCCCACGGACAGGTTATCGGCAAACCGATCGTGCATCAGCTCCAGCGCCCGACTCACACGCGCGCTGGCGCCCGGAGGCGTCGCGGGCACGGCCTGCACCAACGCATGGGCACCGGCCAGGTGCGCGTAGGCCTCGATGAGATGCGTCTCGCGCGTCACACGAGACGCCGACTGCTCGATGGCCTCGTGCGCCGCAAACACGAGGCTCGCCAGGCGCGGATCCGCCACGGCGTTGTGCTCGACGTACGGAACCACGTCCGGCTTGCCGAACACGGCCTCGCTCAGACGTCGGAGCGCTCGCGGGCCGAGATAAATCGCGCGGTAGCACCATCCGTCCGCGGGATCGAACACACCACCCTCGTGCGGCTCACCGGGATTGAAGACGCCGACCGCGCCTGTGGACGCGATATCGCGCGTGCCGCGACTCAGATAGTTGCCCGCGCCGCGCTCCGTCACCGCGATGACCAGCTCGTCGTGGACGTGTCGCTCGAAGCGATGCGTCTGAAAATCCGCACGGATCAACTGCACATCGCCGAGGTCTGGCGCCGTACGAAAGCGGACGCGGTTGAGCGGATCGCGGCGGGCCATGGTCGTGACGCGTCAGGCCAGCCACGGCTTCGCAACGACGATACCCGCGCGTACGGCGAACAGCCCCAGCGAGACGCTAGCGCCCACATACCCGATGGCAAGCAGCCACGACCCTTCCTCGAGCAGTGCGTGCGTCTCGTACTCGAACGTCGAGAACGTCGTGAACGCACCGAGGAAGCCGACGCCGAGCGCCAAACGCAGTGTCTCCGAAGGAACAGAGAGTCGCGCGGCGACAAGCGTGCCGAGGACGCCAAGAAGAAACGAGCCGCTCACATTGATCAGAAACGTCGCCAGCGGGAAGGGCGTCTCAATCAGCAGACCTGTCCAGCGTCCCACCTCGAACCGCGCCATCGCTCCCACGAAGCCGCCGGCGCCGACCAGGAGATATGGTACGAGTGCGTCCACCATTCCGCCCACTATATCGCTCGTGCCTCCCGCACCCACGCCGTGGGCGCTGACGGTCTCGACGACGATGGGCGGTCAGCGCGGGAATAGATCCGGATTGTCCGTGAACAAGCCGTCGACCTTGTAGACCTCGACGAACTTCTTCATTTGCGCCGTGAGGGCCGCGCGGCTATCGGGCAGCCCGCGCCACGAGTCCTCAATCAACTTGCGCATCTCGGGCGGAGCGTCCGGATACTCGACCTTCGCGGGCCGTAACCGGAAGGTGTACGGCACGACAGTCAGCCCCGCGTCGTGTGCGCGCGCCACGAGGTCCGGCATGCGATCGAGAATCTGATAAGCCGGAGCAATGCCGGTCGCGAAGGCTTTGACTTCCTTCAAGCCCTCGGGCGTGAGCCATCGCGCCACGACTTCCGGCGATCCGATGAGGAAGCTGCGTGGCACCTCGGGCAGAAGCGTCGTGAGCCGTCGCAGGCTCTCCTCTTCGAACACCTGCAGGTGCACCGCGGGGCGGCCTTTCAGCGTGGCGCCGACCAGACCGTTCTTCTTCAGCGCGTCGGCCACCGCCTGCTCGGGGCTCAATCCCTTCGCGTGCACCCGACCAGGCGTTTTGAGCTCCGGGAAGATGCCGGCCTTCCCTTTGACGAGATCGATCGCCTCCTGGAAGGTCGGAACCGTGGCGCTCTTGAACTTCGGATCGAACCACGAGCCGGCATCGAGCTGCTTGATCTCGGCAACCGTGAAATCCTCGATGAACCACGCCTTCACCGTCTTCCCACCCATCGTCACTTCGGTGAATCGGGTTGAGAAGATCTCTTCGACGTTGGTGGTGCGTTCGAGCGATGGATCGTGCGAGCAGATGAGCACGCCGTCCTTGCTCAGGCTCAGATCCTGCTCGACGTACTCGGCGCCCTGCTCGAGCGCCAGACGATAGGCCTCGAGCGTGTGCTCGGGCGCGTAGGCTGACGCCCCGCGATGCGCGACGGCAAATCCCGAAGGCCCGTTCAGAGTGAGGACGATGCTCGCCAGCGCCCACGTCGAGAGCAGAAGTCGCATCCCGCGATGGTAGCGACGGGCCGTAACGCCACCGTAACGCCGACGCGGCGTCGCAGGGGCGGTTCGCGACCGCCCCTACTGGGACGTCTGCGGTTTGGATTTGTCGAGATAGGGCCTGAGATGCCACTCGAAGAACGTCCACGTGCGGTTCCACGAGTCGCGCTGTTCGGCGGAGTCTTGCCGTTGCAGTGTCTTGGGATCGACGCGGCGGCTGAACGTATGGCCTCCGCTTGCGGCGCCCGGCGGCGGATCGACGTACACCTTGGTCTCCGCCAGATCGGCTTTCCGCGATCGCAGCGCGTCGACGATCTGCTGATCCTCGACGAAGTTGACGTCGGTGTCGTTGGTCGCGACGTGAACGAGCAGTGGCACCTGAAGTTTGTCGACGCCGTACAGCGGCGAGCGCTGGATGTAGGTGTCCGGCTTCTCGAACGGCAGTCCGCGCACGCGCTCCTGGGTCGAGAAGTCCCGCGCGTAGCCAGGACCTTTGAAGCCGAGGCGGAACACGAGGTTGGTCACCGGCACGATCGCGGCGGCCGCCACGAACGGATGTTTCTCGCGAAACACCGAGTGGAGCGCGATGAAGCCGCCGTGGCTCCAGCCCATCATGCCGACGCGTTCGGGATCCACGTGCGGCACCTTGGTCTTCAAGTACTCGTGGGCGCTCATCGTGTCGTCCACTTCGTAGCCGCCGTAGTCGATCGCCTTGTGGAACGCCTCGCCGAAGCCGGTGCTGCCGCGATACTCGGGCGTGATGATGACGTAGCCGCGTTCCACGGCCTCCTTGATGAACGGAAAGTAGAGCACGTCCATGTTGCCGTGCACGCCGCCGTGCACCCAGATCATCGCGGCGTGGCCGTTGGGCCCACGCTTGTTCAGCGGCTGGAACAGATAGGCGGGGATGTCGAGGTCGCCCACGCTGCTGCGGTAGGTGACCTTCTGGAAGTCCATCACGCCCTTCGCCGCCTCGGCGAAGCGCGCGTCGACCCGCTTCTTCGCCTCGATGTCCCGTTGAAAGTCGCGTCCGAGCGAGTGGTCGGCTGGATCGTTGCTGACGTACAGCCGCTTGGCGCGCTCGGGGTCCATCTTGACCTCGGGCCGTGGCGTTTGAGTCTGAGGCTGCGCTGCTGGGGCCGCCTGATCGGCGCGGACAACGATCGTGCCAGCGCCCATCGTGAACAATCCGAGAACGACGAAGAGTGCTCGATTGGGGTGTTTCATCGCAGCTCACCAAGGGGGCCAGCCCCCTTCGCAAAAAGTGCCAGGTTGCAAAAACCTGGAAGGGGGCTGTCCCCTTCCAGAAAGTGCGAAGTCGAGAAATCCGTGCCGGTTGATCTACTGCTGCGTCGTCGTCGACGGCAGCGCGAACGCGACCAGCGCCGCGTCGGCGCCCGCGCTCGTCGCGGCCACCACGAACTGTCGCCCCGATCGCGTGCGGTAGGTCATTGGCGTTCCCGTCACGCGACGCGTCAACGGGGCACGCCAGAGCTCCTTGCCGGTGACTTTGTCGACCGCGTGCAGCGCCAGATCCCCACCGCCGGCGAAGACCAGTCCACCACGCGTGACGATCACACCCGGCGCGGCGGCGACGCCCAGTTGATCGGGCAGGGACACACCGGCCAGCGCGGGATGCGTGCGCATCGCGGGGTTGTCGCCAAACGCGCTGCGCCACGCGATGGCGCCTTTGTTGAGGTCCAGCGCCACCAGATGTCCGTACGGCGGCTTCAACAACGGGAGCGTCTGCGGTGTGTCCCCCTGCCCCACACCGGGCGGCACGAAGTCAACGCCGCCGGACAGATCCCCGACGAGCTCAGCGTCCACTTCCGAGGCGCGCGGGTTGGTCGGCGACTTGTCGAAGCGGACGATGCGCGCCAGGCTGGCCTGGTTCGTGGTCTTGATGTAGAGCAGGCCGGTGTCGGGATCGAACGCGGCGCCGCCCCAGTTGGAGCCGCCGATGACGCCGGGCCGCATCAGGGTCCCCTCCAACGACGGCGGCGTGTAGAGCGGGCCGAGTCGATACTTCTTCATCGCCGCCTGCGCGGCGGCCTTCAGCTCCGGCGTCAAGTCGAGCGCATCGTCGAGCGTGACCCCTTGTTCGGTGAACGCCGGCGGCTTGGTCGGAAACGGCTGCGTCGGCCAGGCTTCCTCACCGGGCACGTCGCTCGGAGCCACCGGCCGCTCCTCGATCGGCCACACCGGCTTGCCAGTGACCCGATCGAACACGAATGCGAAGCCTTGTTTCGTCAACTGCACGACGGTATCGATGCGCTTGCCCTCCGGCGCAATCGTCACCAGGTTCGGCGGCGACGGCGGGTCGTAGTCCCAGATGCCGTGATGCGTAATCTGGAAGTGCCACTTGCGCTTGCCCGTGGCGGCGTCGAGACACACGATGGATTCGCCGAACAGTCCGGCGCCGATCCGGCCGCCGCCGTAGAAGTCGTTGCTCGGCGTGCCCACCGGCACGTAGAGCAGACCGCGCCGCTCGTCGAGCGTCATCGGCGCCCAGGCGTTGGTATGGCCGGTGAAACTGGTGGCGCCGCCCTTCCACGTGTCGTGTCCCTCCTCGCCGGCTTGCGGGATCGTGTGGAAGCTCCACACCTGCTTCCCCGTCCGCGCGTCGAAGGCACGAATGTCGCCCGGCGGATCGTTCTTGTAGACCAGACGATCGCCAACCCCGTTGCCGAGAATCACGAGATCGCGATAGATCACCGGCGGCGACGTCTGCGTGTAGTGCTTCTTGTTGATTTCCCACACCAGACCGCGGCTCGTATCCACGACGCCGCGATCGCCAAACGATTCGACCGGCAGTCCGGTCTCGGCATCGAGGCAGATCAGGCGATAGCGCGAGTTCATGAAGATGCGCAGCTTGCCTTTATCGCGCCACGCCGCGACGCCGCGATGCACGAACCCGGTGCCGTTGGGCGGCTGGCCGTCTTCGTACGCCTTCGGATCGAACATCCACTTCTGCGCGCCGGTCTCCGCGTCGAGCGCCACCACCCGGTTGTAGGGCGTGCTGACATACAGCACGTTGTCGATCATCAACGGCGTGTTTTGAAAATTGCCAGGCCGCGTGCCGAGCGCCTCGTTCGGCTCCTCACCGGGCTTCCACTCCCACGCCACCTGGAGCCGGCCCACGTTGGTGCGGTCGATGTCGGCGAGCGCCGAATACTTCGTCCCGCCCTGATCGGCGCCGTAGGTGGGCCATTCCTGCGGCGACTGCGCCTCGACCGACGCCAGGAGAGTCGCGAGCAGCAAACCGACGAACGCGTGTCGTCTCATGATTGGTCCATGTCGGGGGCGGTTCCGCCTTCGCGGTGGCTCGGCGGACCGGTGCAAACCGGCCCTACCGAGAGCTCGTGACGATGCCCCCGCCTTTATAGACCTTGCCGCCCTTCATCACGAACGTGACGTATCGAAGGGTCGTCATAGTCTGCAGGGGATCGCCGTCGACGGCGATGATGTCGGCCTGGAGGCCCGGCGTCAAGGATCCGATCTCGTTCTGCAGGCCCATGGATTCCGCCGCCAGCGACGTCGCGCTGGTGATGGCGTCCATCGGACTCTGACCACCATCTTTGACCCGGACCATGAGCTCGCGCGCATTCTGCCCGTGCGCGCCGGCGACGGCGTCGGTGCCCATCGGCATCTTCACCTTTGCGGCGAGCGCGCGCTTGAACATCGGGAAGTTGGTCGGCACCGCCTTCTCCATGAACGCGAAGCCGTCCTCGTTGTAGTTGCCGATGCCCATGAACCGGGCCTTGTTCTCGATGTAGTTCTGCAGCACGAGACCGATGTTCGGATCGAAGTAGACGCCGCGCTCCGCCATCGCCTTCAACCCTTCGTCGCTGACGAACGCGCCATGTTCCACCTGCGTGCAGCCGGCCGTCACCGCGGACAGGATGGCGTCCGGCGCGTGGGCGTGCACGAGCGTCCGCAGTCCCTGCGTCTTCGCCTCGCCGCACGCCGCCTCGAGCTGGGCATCGGTCATCGTCTTCGCCCCGCCCTCGCGAATGCTCTTCGACGCGAAAATCTTGATGAGATCGGCGCCCGCCTGCTTCTGCTTCTTGATGTACTCCCGAATCTGGTCCGGCGTGCCGGTGCGCTCGTTCATCGAGCCCAGAGACGTCAGGATGCGCGGGCCAGGCAACACGCCGCGGCTGATCGCGTCCCGCAAGTCCTTGTCTGACGCGGCGCCAACGCTCTGCACCGTCGTGAAGCCGTTGACCAGCGTCGTCCAGGCGTTCTCGGCTGCATACAACGCGCGCTCGGCCTCGGTCTCCCCCTCGTTCTGCGCGCGTCCGTCCTTCCCGAAGTGATAGCCGATGTGGACATGCACGTCGATGAGGCCTGGCATCAACGTCGCCGGTCCAAGGTCGAACGTGACAGGCCCTTCGCGCGGTTCGACCTTGGTGATCTTGGACCCGACGACCTCGACGACGGCGTTCCGCAACAGCTGACCCTTGCCGTCGATGACCCGCGCCGCGCGAATCGTGATGATTTGCTGCTGCGCCACGAGATTGGCACCGAAGGCGAGGCCAACTGCGACGGCAAAGCCGATGACGATGGAACGACGCATAGACATCCTCATACGCTGCTTCCGCTAATCAAACTACTTCAACACAGATGGCACAGATGACACAGATGGGCCAACGTGCAGGCGGATTGCGCGGCAAGAACGAGTGGCCGGCGGCGCGGAGCGGCCGACCGCCGGGCTCATATCTGTGCCATCTGTGCCATCTGTGTTGCCTTCAAAACGTAATCCGCCCACCAAGGCGCAACAACCGGCCCATCACGATGGCGGACGGGCGGCCGAGCGAGGTGCCGATGGTCGTCACCGCGTTGGTGACCGCATTGTTGTTGAAGACGTTGTAGAGATCCACTGTCGGCTCGACCTTCGTGTTGCCGAAGCGGAAGACCTTCGTCACTCGAAGATCGACCAAGTTGACCCACGGATAGCGGAACTCACCGCGCTCCGCGACCTGGACGTTCTGGGTGACTTGCGTCAATCCCGGCACCACCGCCGTTGTCACTACGAAGATCCGCTGCTGGGGAAGACCAGACGACTCGCGGATCGACCCGGAGATCTGGACGTCGGCAGGCAAGGCGTAGCTGAAGCCGCCACGGATCTGATAGGGCGAGTCGAATCCGATGGCGCCGCGGTTGTTGATGAGGACGTTCGGGTTGTTCACGTCGCGCAGGTTGACGTCGCCGCTGTTCTCCGAATCGCCGTAGTCGCGGCCGATCGTCAGGCCGGCAAAGAGCGTCGCCTTCGCCATCCGCGTGTTCACCTGGAACTCGACGCCGTTGTAGACGTGCTCGAATTCCGGCACCGTCTTGAGGACGTTCCGCACCTGCCCACGCGTGGCCGGATCCTGGTTGTAGACCGTCATCTGTTGGTTCGTGAGCGGATTCGTGATCGTCACCGGTGTGTAGGCGGACGCGGGTACCGCGTCGTTGACGGTGGTGTAGAGATCGGTGAAACGGCGGCCATAGTAGCCGACGCTGACCGAGGTGCGGGCGCCGATCTGCCGCTGCACCATCACGGTGTATTCCCATTGGTTCGGTCGTTTGAGATCGGGGTCGACGTTGCCGAGCGCCGGCTGCAAGGATCCGGTGCACGAGGCAAAGCCGATCTCACCGTTCTGGGCGCGGAGATCGCCGTTGCCGTCTGCCCACGGGCACACTTGAAACGCGATGTTCCGGCCGTTGAGCGGCTGGACCAGGGTGACGCCTTCCTGTCGATCGTATCGGCTCACACCACCCTTGATCGCGGTCCGCCCATCACCGAAGACGTCCCACGAGATACCGAATCGTGGGGAGACCGTGTTCCAGTTGATGATGTCGTCCTGTGCCGGGAACGCGCGCGCACCAATCCACGTGCCCGCCTCGGCGCTCTGTTCCGGAATCGACATCACGAACCGCTCGAAGCGGACGCCAGGGTTGATGGTGACGCGGCCGAGCCGCCACGAATCCTGTACGTAAATGCCGGTGTTGACGCCGGACTCTTTGTGCCCGCTCGGGGTGTTGACCAGCCGCACGGAGTTGGGCGCGCCGTTGCTGAGAATCTGCACGATGTCGCCGCGCGAGCTGAAGAGCTCCTGCGACCAGCCACTGCGGACTTGAATGCCCGCCTTGAGGTTGTGCGTGCCGGTGACGTACGAGACGTTGCCGGCGTAGGTGAACATCCGGGCGTTGTTGAAGTCCTGCCGCGGCGCGACGCCCGTGATAATCGATCGGGTCTGATCGAAGGTGGCAATCGCATCGGGCGCCACATCCGGCTGGAACGCCAGGTTGTAGTGGACGGGCAGCGTGAACACCGCCGCCTCCGCCAGCAAACGATTGGTGATCGGCGAGCTCCATTTCACTTCACCGATGTAGTTCATGTAGCTGCGCTGCACGACCGACGAAATCGGCTCGTTGATGCTGGCGGTGATCCAGTTGTTCGGCCGGTGTCCCCGCCACTTGAAGTTGCGGTCGTAGTGCAGCGAAATCTTGTTGCGCGGCGTCGCCTGCCACGTCAGCCGCAGCGTCGCATCCGTCAGGCGCTGATCGTCGAGCGCCTGTTCACCCGTGGACGTGAACGTGTTGCCAAAGAAGTTGTTCGCGGCCCAGCGGCGGAAAGTGGTGAAGAACCACAGTCGATCGCGCATCACCGGCCCGCCCAGCGTGGCGTTGAGGTCGTACACCGAGTCGACCCGGTTCTGCGCACGGAACCCCAGCGCCACGAGCTCGTCGTCCAGATTGTCGCTCTGCATGCCGCCGTTGGCGCCGGTGGCGAACACCGATCCGTGAAACTGATTGCCGCCGTCGCGCGGGATCATGTTGATCTGCACGCCGCCGACCGGCGCCTCCGCCGGCAAGGAGCTGGTCTGGTAGCTGATCTCGTCCATCAGGCCGTCGTTGAAGTAGAAGCCGGTCTGATTGCCACCGAAGCCGATGTGCTGGATCTGCACGCTGTCGACCATGAAGACGTTGTCGTTGTTCGACGAGCCATGCACCTGCAGCGTCGGCTGCTGCATGATCTGCGTGCCGCCGACGTCTGGCGTGTTGGTCGTGACGCCGGCGATCAACTGGCCGACCGCGAACGGGTCCTTACCCGTCGGAATCACATCCAGCGTTTCGCGGCTCATCACCGCCTGCGATACCGAGCTCCTGACGTCGACCAGCGGCGCCTCGCCCGTCACCGTGATCGACTCCTCGATCTGCCCGACCGAGAGCTCGCCGTTGACCGTCGCGACGAACGAGGCCGACAGTCTGATGCCGTCGCGCTTGACGCCCCGGAATCCCGGCAGCGTGAACGTCACCGAATAGTCGCCGGGGCGGAGGTCGACGATCTGATACTGACCGTTGCCGTCGGTGATGGCGGTGCGCGAGCCTTCGATGAGCGACGAGCTCGACGCTTCGACGGTCACTCCCGGCAGCACGGCGCCGGATGCATCGCGCACGACGCCGGTGATGCCGCTGCCGCTCTGCGCCCACGCGGACGCGGTCAACAGTCCACACAGGGCCAGACAGATCGCGATTGCGGATGGAGCGTTGACAGGGCGACTGGTCGCCATAGGCCTTCCTCTCCTCAGATTGACGATCATGACGAAATCAGATGGAAAGCAAGGACAGAAGGGTGCGCAGATCATGCGCCGTGGTGACGGCGTTGTCAATCACGATGGGACGAGTCGTCGAACCTCCAGAACCTGCGAGCTCCAGGCCTCGAGCCCCAGGCCCCACGGTTCAAGTCTCCGTTTGACGTCCGCCGGCCGCGCGCGCACGATCGAAGCGTGCGGATCGAGACGCGCCAGATCGACAGTGCGTACGGATCGTGGAGCCACACCGAGGGTCGCTGGGATGAGCTGGCGGGCCTCGTGGACGTCATCTGGCATTTCGACGGCCGGACCACGTTTCGCCGCGAGCGTGCGTTTCCCAACGGCTTGCTGGAGATCGTCGTGCAGCTCGACGAAGCCTTTCACGAGATTCGGAGCGGCCGCAGGACCGACGCGTTTCCGGTGACCTGCATCAACGGGCTGCAGACCAATTCGTTCGTGATCGAAGCGCCCGCGCGGCCGTGCAGGGTTCTCGGCATCAGGCTGACGCCCGCGGGCGCCTACGCGCTGCTCAACACGTCGCTCGTCGACATGCGTGACATCACCATCGACCTCCGCGATGTCGCCGGCCGTTGCGCGATGGAGCTGACCGAGCGGTGCCTCGAGGCGCCAAGTGCCGAGGCACGCGTCTACATCGCGCTGCGCTGGGTGGGCGAGCGTGTCTCCCGGGGCGTCCGTATCAACCCTGGCATCGGGTGGGTGGCGTCGCAGATCGAACGTCACCACGGCGCCGTCTCCATCGCGGCGCTGCGCGAGCGCGTTGGCTTCTCGAAGACCCGACTGGTCGACGGCTTCCGCCGGCAGATCGGTCTGTCGCCGAAGACCTACGCGCGCGTGATCCGATTCCGCCGCGTGCTCCACTTGCTCCACGCGTCGGCGGGCGCGAGCTCGTTGGCCGACGTCGCGATCGAGGCGGGTCTGTACGATCAGCCGCACCTGAACGCCGAGTTCAAGGAGCTGAGTGGCTTCACCCCGACCGAGTTCCTCAACGCCCTGCGCTATTCGCCGACGAGCCTCGCCGATCCCACGAGCTGACTTTCTTCCAAGACCCGCTCCACCCCACCTCGGTACTGTCGGGCATGGCAAAACTACAGGTGGACCCGACCCAGACCCAGAACGCTCTCGACTACCACAGCGCGACGCCGTATCTCGTATTGAACGATGCAGCGGCCGCAATCGACTTCTATCGTGCCGCGTTCGGCGCGGTCGAGCGCTCGCGCAGGACCGACAACGCCGGCCGGATACGGCACGCCGAAGTCCGCATCGGGGACTCGACAATCATGCTCGCCGAAGAGTTCGACTATTTCGGCGTCAAGGCTCGATCGCCATTGACCTCGGGCAGCACCAACATGCACACCTACCTCTTCGTCGACGATGCGGACCAGATGGTGGCGCGAGCAGTGGCCGCCGGCGCATCGGTGGTCGATGCGGTCACCGATCAGGACTACGGCGTACGATCTGGAGGCGTGACCGATCCGTGGGGACAGGTCTGGTGGATCGCCTCACCGCTGCGCAAGTAGCCTCGACGGCATAAGCCGCCTCGGCAGGCCATTCAAGACCTGCGCGGCGGCTACAATGCCGGAGGTGGAAGCACTCTTCGTCATCCTCGGCATCATCATCGTCGTGATCGGCGTCGCGAGCCTCGTGCTGCCGGCCGTGCCTGGCGGCGCCATCGTTTATCTCGGCGTGCTGACGATCGCCTGGGCGGACAACTTCACGCGCATCGGGGTGCCGATGATCGTGCTCCTGGGCGTGCTGACGGCGGTCGGCATGGTCGCGGACAACGTCGCTGGTCTCTTCGGCGCGCGACGCGCGGGCGCGTCCGGCTGGGGCGTGTTCGGCGCCGGCATCGGCGCGCTCGTCGGCATCCCGTTCGGTTTGCCAGGCATCATCCTCGGCCCGGCGATTGGTGCGCTGGGATTCGAATATTTGAAGAACGCCGATCTCCGCCGGGCAGGCAAAGCGGGTCTCGGGGGACTCTTCGGGTTCCTCTTGGGTATCGTTGCCAAGTGCGTCTTTGCATTTGTGATCATCGGTATCGCAGTTCTTGCGTACCTGTTCTAGGAGTCGTCAGCGCGAACAGACAATCGTAGGTAGCGCAGGCCTTGGCCTGCCAATCGCGGCCGGCAATCCTGACCGGGCAGGCCTGAAGGCCTGCGCGACGTACAGAAGACTGAATTTCTTCTTGTCACTCGTCCCATCTACATGCGGGACGCAGCCGCAGACCCGCGCTTTCTCATAGCGCCGATCCATCGACTCTGGCATCTAATAGAGACGTCTCACTCAGGGCGGGTCCTGCCCCCGACCCTGACGACAAGGAGCGGATGATGCGTGCGCCGTTCGGAGTTCTTGTGGTTGCTGTGCTGATGGTCACCCCTGCGTGGGCTCAATCGGGGACGGGCGTCTCCGTCGCGCTGGTCGGGGACGTGGCTCGCTACAACGGTTCGGACACCTATTCCGATTTCATCGGGGGAGACCGATCGCGCGATGGCGAGGCCCTTGGTTTCTCGCTCCGCGTCGACCGTGCGCTCGGTCAACGCTGGGGGGTCGAGTTGGAATACGTCCACGGTGGTGAGATGGAGTCGGAGTCGGCCGTGATTCCGTTGCCGGCTGCTCGCTTCGAGTTCACGAGCCGAGCCTCAACGTCTCTGCCCCCTTCCCTCTCAGGCATCTTGACGCCGGTCCCGTCGATTCTCCCGCGAGAGACACGCACCACTTTGAAGGCACGCCTGTCGACCGTCTCGACGCTGGCCTGGTTCCGGCAATCCGTGGGCGAACGCACGTCGCTGGTCTACTCGGCCGGAGTCGGGTTTGGCATCGGTGAGACCGAGACCACGTTCGCGTATACCTTCCCTCGCGAGGTACTGGCGCTCGTCGTCCCGCCCACCACAACGGAATACACGTCCTACACCGTGAATCCCATCGTCGGCTTCGACGCACGAATCAAGATGACCGATCACGCGGCGCTGGTCCCGGGTGTGCGGGTGGTTGGCGCGGACGGCGGCATCATCATCCGTCCGAGTGTCGGGTTGAGGTGGGAATTCTAAGAGAGGTCAGCCACAAAGGCACCGAGGTCACGAAGAGACGTTGGCCACCAAGGCACGAAGGCACCAAGAATTCTTGGGTTGAAACGAATGTTCTTGGTGTCTTGGTGTCTTGGTGGCTACTGTCTTGGCGTTCTTCCTGTCTTGGTGGCTACCCGGAGTTACTGCAATGCCGGCGGCTGCGCCAACCAGCCGCGCGCGGCGTAGTCCACCATCGTCAGCAGCAACAGAATCGCCAGGAAGAAGAGGCCCGACGCGACGGTCAGCTTCGTCAGCCGGCTGCTGTACTTCACGTGCATGAAGTAGAGCACCACGAGCGTGGCCTTGAAGGTCGCGATGCCCAATGCCACCGATGCGTTGAACGCACCGAGGTTGACGAACGCGGCCGCGACCGTGATGGCGGTGAAGGCCATCAGCAGCAGGAAGATGGTGATGTATGAGGACTTGCTGGCGACGTGTGACATGTTCGGTCGTCCCGCGATCGGCCGCCCTAAAGGGCGGCCGCTACGTACGTAGGGGCCGGCCTTCAGGCCGGCCCAGATATCAATTGTGCCGCTCGACGAGATACAGCAGCGGAAACAGATAAATCCACACGATGTCGACGAAGTGCCAGTACAACCCGGTCATCTCGACCGGCGTGTAGTACTGACTGTCGAACCTGCCTCTGTACGCCATCCAGATAATCACGGCGATGATGCCGACGCCGACGATCATGTGCAGCGCGTGCAGCCCCGTCATCGTGAAGTAGAGGCTGAAGTAGATCTGCGTCGTCCGCTGCAGCTGCTCGGGTGACGCGCCGGCATGCCCGGCGGCAGGCACAGCGTGCTCCGGCTGCCCATTCGTCGCGGTGGCCGCCGGGGCTTCGTGACCGGGCTCCGCCCACACGAAGTTCGGACCCGGCACGTGATGGTGATCGAACTTGTCCTTGTACTCGATGACCTTCACGCCGAGAAACACGCCGCCGAGAATGATCGTGGCGATCAGCCAATTCACCGTGGCCATTCGCTTGTTGGTCTGCGCCGCCCGCACCGCGAACGCCATCGTCAGCGAACTGCCGATCAGGACGGCCGTGTTGAAGCCACCGAGGAACAGATCGAGGGAGCTGCTGGCCGCCGCGAACGCGTCGAAGTACCAGATGCGATAGAGGGTGTAGGCCATGAACAGCCCACCGAAGAACAGGATTTCGGTGAGCAGGAAGACCCACATCCCGAGCGTGCCGGCCTCCTTCTGCTGCTCCATCGTGTCGAAGTGATGTTGCAGCGCCGGGTGGTGCCCGGCGTGGCCGTGAGCGTCGGCGTGTGCGAGCGCGTCAGACAACCTTCATCTCCCTGGTGACGTGCGGCGTGTACTCGTACGGCTCGGAGGTCACGATCGGCGTGACCGCGAAGTTCTCGGTCGGCGGCGGTGATGCCATCTGCCACTCGAGGCCCGACGCGCCCCACGGATTCGGACCCGCCACCGCACCCTTCCGCAGCGAGTAGAGAAAATAGAACGCCGGCAGCAGATAGCCGAACCCGAGCACGCTGGCGCCGGCCGACGACATGACGTTCAGCACCTGGAACTCGTCCGAGTAGGCGTGATACCGCCGCGGCATGCCGAGGTAGCCGAGGATGAACTGCGGGAAGAACGTCAGGTTGAAGCCAACGAAGATCAGGATGGCGCTGATGCGCGAGAAGAACTCCGAGTACATCACGCCGAACATCTTCGGCCACCAGAAGTGCAGCCCACCCATGTAGCCCATGATGGCGCCGCCCACCATGATGTAGTGGAAATGGGCGACGACGAAGTAGGTGTCGTGCAAGTGGACGTCGGTGCCGAGCGTGGCCAGGAACAGGCCGGTCAGTCCGCCGATCGAGAACAGGCCCAGGAAGCCGTAGGCGTAGAGCATCGGCGTGTCGAACGAGAGCGATCCCTTGTAGAGCGTCGCGGTCCAGTTGAAGGTCTTGACCGCGGACGGCACCGCGACCGAGAAGCTCAAGAACGAGAACACCATCGCGGCGTAGACCGACATGCCCGACACGAACATGTGGTGCGCCCAGACGATGAAGCCGAACACGGCGATCGCCATGCTCGAGAACGCCACGAAACTGTAGCCGAAGATCTTCTTTCTCGAGAACGTCGAGATGAGCTCACTCATGACGCCCATCGCCGGCAGAATCATGATGTAGACCGCCGGGTGGGAGTAGAACCAGAACAGGTGCTGGAACAGCACCGGATCGCCGCCGCGCTGCGGATCGAAGATGCCGAAGCCGAACGCGCGCTCCACGAACAGCATGATGATCGTGATCGCGATCACCGGCGTCCCGAGCACCTGGATGAGGCTGGTGGCGTAGTGGGCCCACACGAACAGCGGCAGCCGGAACCAGGTCATGCCCGGTGCGCGCATGCGGTGGATCGTCACGATGAAGTTGAGCCCCGTCAGGATCGACGAGAAGCCCATGATGAAGATACCGAGCGCGACGGGAATGACGTTCGACCGCGAGGCCGTCGCGCTATACGGCGTGTAGAACGTCCATCCGGTGTCGACACCGCCGTTGACCATCGCATAGAGCGTGAAGATGCCGCCCAGGATCGCGATGTACCAGCTCAGGAGGTTGATGCGTGGAAAGGCGAGATCCTTGGCGCCGATCATCGGCGGGATCAGGAAGTTCCCCAACACCGCCGGGATCGACGGGATGAGGAAGAAGAACACCATGATCACGCCGTGCATGGTGAAGAACCTGTTGTAGGTGTCCGCCTGCACGAGATCGCCTGGCGGCGTCGTCAGCTCCAGGCGGACGCCGGCGGCGAAGATTCCGCCGAGGAAGAAGAACACCGAGACCGTGATCAGGTAGAGAATCGCGATCCGCTTGTGGTCCTTGGTCAGGAGCCATGAGGCCAGCCCATGGCCGTTGTTCAGATAGTGGAGCTTCGGCAGCTCGCGTGGTGCGTCCATGGCTACTTCTTCTCGCTGCCGCCCGGAGGCGGCGGTTGCTGCGGGGCGGCAGCCCCGTCAGGAGATGCTGTCGGCGACAGCGACCTGACGTGCTCGATGAGCGCGACCAGGCCTTCCTCGCTGACCAGGCCCTGGAACGTCGGCATCAACGGCTGGAACCCTTTCACGATCTTCGCTTGTGAGTTGAGGATCGACTCGCGCAGGTAGGTCTCGTCGACCAGGACCTTCGACCCATCTTGGAGCTCGACCGGCTTACCGACGATGTCCTTCAGCGACGGCCCACGGCCTTGGCCGCTGTCGAGATGACAGGTGTTGCAGGCCAGCTCGTTGAAGAGGCGCGCGCCTCGCTCGGCCAGGGTACCTTCGACGCCTCCCCCGGAGAGCCAGGCTTGATACGCCGCCGGCTCGAGCACCGTCACCCACCCGATCATGCCCGAGTGCTTCGTGCCGCAGTACTCCGCGCAGAAGATGTGATAGCGCCCCGGCTTGCTCGGCTCGAACCACAGGTTGGTGTAGCGGCCTGGAATCGCGTCCATCTTGGTGCGGAACGACGGGAAGTACAGGCTGTGCAGCACGTCCTCGGACGTGATCGTCACCTTGACGGGCCGCCCGGCGGGCAGGTGCAGCTCGTTGATCTCACGCTGCCCCTCGAGGTGCTGGAACTTCCACATCCACTGCTTGCCGACCGCGTAGATTTGCACGCCCTCATCCGGCATGCGGCGGAGGTGATAGAACACCGACGCGCCCCAGGCGAACATGACCATCGCGATGACGCCTGGGATGACGCTCCAGAGCAGCTCCAGCGGCAAGTTGCCTTCGATGGGCGCGCCGACTTCGGCTTCGTGCTTCCGCCGGTATTTGATGGCGAAGATGACGACGAAGGCCGCTACGATCAAGGCGAAGAAGGCCGAGACCGCGACAATGAAGAAATAGAGCGCGTCGACGTCCTTGGCGAACGTCGAAGCCTGCTCGGGAAAGAACGGAACGCCGAATGAGGACATAGGTTACAGCCCGACGCGCTTCTCGCGTCGAATCGCCATGGTCACGAAGCTCACGAGCGCCACCAGCGTCACCGCCCCTCCGAGTCTGACGGCATTCAGCGCGACGAACGCGTACGAGCCCGTCGCCGGGTCGTAGTGATAGCAGTAGAGCAACAGCTTGTCGGCGATCGTGCCGATGCGGCCGGCCGACGACTCGAGCAGCGCAAACTTCAGATCGCGCGGCGCGTACTCGATGCCGAAGAAGTAGCGTGACAGGCGGCCATCCGGAGTCAGCACGACGATGCCGCTCGCGTGCGCGAACTGCTTCGACTGGTCATCCCAGGCGTAGTTGAAGCCCGCCGCCTTCGTCAGCGCGGCGATCGACGACTCGTCGCCGGTCAGGAAGTGCCAGCCGGCTTCCGTGCCTTCGCGCTGGTAGCGATCCAGATACGCCTTCTTCTTCGCCGAGGCGAGCACCGGCGTCTCGCGCGGATCGAAGCTGACCGTGACCACGTCGAACTCGCGGCCGACCTGCTCGCGCATCGCCGTCAGCGTGCTCGTCAGCCCGTTGAGCACCTGCGTGCACAACATCGGGCACTCGTAGTACACGAACGCCAGGACGACGGGCCGCTTGCCGAAGTAGTCGCCAAGCTTGACCGTGCGACCGTCCTCGTCGCGAAACGGCAGCTCCAAGGGCACGTGCTGATCGAGCCGCTGCTCGAAGCCCACGTTCTGCAGCGCCGTCGGCACCGTCGTCGACGGCGTGCCGGCCCGCTCCTGCAGGCCCGTCTGGGCATGCGAGGTCGCGGTGGCGAGGGCCACCGTCAGAGCTCCGACCGCGAATGCGTTGACCTTCATCTCTTGCCTCTCGGGCCGCCCTAAAGGGCGGCCCCTACGAAATCGCGCTCCGTGGCGGCCGTGCCCTTAGGCCCGCGAAATCGCTCTTCGTGGCGGCCGTGCCTTTAGGCCGGCCGACGTTCACC